>NZ_JACSNE010000031.1:0-37633 GCF_018619035.1 Exiguobacterium sp. s168
ATTAGGCTACCTGACACCGAAAAAATACGGTGTACAGGCAGCCTAATCAAGGTGTTTTATATGTGTCTCATATTGCTAGGTCAGTCTAGTGAGGGGATTTTTTTTTGGTTTACCGTGAAGACGACGTCGCGTTACCGTCGTACCGGCTGATCAGTTCATACGGTCTGACTTTATATAAGGCATGCGGGAAGTAATGGGGATCCATCGCATCAAGCGTCCGCAACTGGAAGTGTTCCCGTTTGATATACTCACTCAGCGAGTCACGTGTCAGCGGGAAGAAGCCGACGTCCGTCGTCTCGCCTTCTTGTGTTGCGAGTTCACCACCGACCGCTTTCCCACGGAAGCAGACGCACAGGACATGACTTGAGACATTTTGATAGATACCGGTGATGCCATCGATCGTGACATCAACACCAGTTTCTTCTTTGACTTCCCGTTTGATGGCGTCAAGAATCGACTCGTGATTTTCGACTTGTCCACCCGGCATCTCATACGTATCACCCCGGTGTAGGTTGCGGACGAGGAGGACTTCACCGGCATCGTTCGTGATATACGCGGTCACGCTGACGATCGCGCGAGGGGGAGCATACGTACCAGTCGCTGTCATGAAGTCTTCATACGACTTGATATAAAGATTTTTGCCGAGTCGGGCACGTTTTTTCATTGCTTCACGGCGTAAGGCACTGTTTCGGACATCACGATCGACTTGTTCGTAATGTTCACGGTCGCGGTATTCCCAGATAGCGATAACTTCATCTTCTGCTTCCGTCACCCAGCGACCAACGAGACGGGCACCATGACTGACTTGAAGCGGATACAGGTAGGTATGAAAAAACTCAGTGAATTCTTCTAGGCGTTCGGGACGAATCGTATAGGTCTTCCGGCGATGCAACATGGAAATTCCTCCTATCAGATGAGAGTTCGGATGTACGTTATACCCCTTCTCGAACGTATGGAGGAAACCCTTTTTCTCGATGTGGGAAAAGGATGTTTTATTAAACGATGGCGTATACATGTCATCCGGTCTAAGTGACTTTAAATCATCGATGATGATCTCTTTTGATCAGAAAAGTATAACTAAAGAAGAACTTAAGAAATGGATAGGGCTCAACTTCAGAAAAATCGGGGATACTGAATATAGAGAGAAACAGAAAGTAGGGATACGTGATGGATATCATGGCACTCGTCCGCCTGGCTGGCGGAATCATGTTCACCCCATTGTCGGACGATGTCTTGATGATGAGTTTTGCAGCACTTCGATTACGAGAGGGGATGTACCCGGTCGTCATCTGGCTGACCGCTTGGCCGGTCTTCTTCATCGCCTTTACGTGGTTTTATCTACTTGCTCGGTTCTTCCGTGAGATTCCGCTCGTCAAACGCTGGATGAAATCACGTTTCTTAGAACGAGCAGAAACGATCATTGAACGACGGGGATTATGGGCAATCGGACTATCGTTCTTCTTACCCGGCGTCAGACACCCGATTCATTATGTCGCCGGACTCCTCGGTTATCCGTTACCGCGCTATTTAGTAATGACATTCTTAGCAGCAGGCGTGTATACAGGACTCTGGACTTTTTTGATCGTCCGGATCGGAGAAGCCGTGACGTGGTCGGAGCTATGGAACTGGCTCCAGGTGAATCCTGGTGTCATTGGATCAATCATCGTGATCCTCATTGGAGCAGCGGTCATCGGAATCGTCCATCATCATCGTCAAAAGCAAGCGTTAGAAGAAGAGTCCTCGATGTAAATCACATATAAAACGGCGAATCCGATAATGGATTCGCTTTTTAGGTTAAAGTTTGGTTTTATGAATAAGGATAGTTTTTTGAAATAAGAAGTAATCTACAAAAAAAGTGAAATCATTGTCAAAAAAAGACGTTTTTCACTTCTTAAAAGCTACCTGATTTACACACTGTATTGGCAATTTATCGTCACAAGCAAGTGGCTGAAATTGGATTGTAAACGCTTATACTAAGAGGTGTTCACAGAGTGGACATATTTATTGCCAGAGGAGGATACATATGAATCTCATGCAGACGGAAGAGACGGTCAAAAAAGCACCGACTTCTTCTGCTTACCGGACGATTTGGCGGTGGCACTTTTATGCTGGTATTATTTTTGCGCCGTTCCTAGTCATGCTTGCTGTGACAGGATCCATTTATCTTTTTAAGCCACAAATCGAAAACGTCCTGTATCAATCGTATTATGAAGTTACACCACAAGCAGATCGTATCACTGCGACGGAACAGATTGATCGCGTCAAAGCGAAATATCCCGATGCACTTGTCACGTCGTACCGACCGGGTGAATCCGACGATCGATCCAGTGAAGTGAAGGTCTCGTCATCAGACATGTCGGCGACGATCTTCGTCAATCCGTATTCCGGTAAGATCATCGGAACGTTATCAGACGATGACCGGATCATGAATAAAATCGAAGAGATTCACGGAGAACTGATGGCAGGAACGACCGGCGACCGGATCGTTGAACTCGTTGCCTGTTGGGCAATCGTCTTGATCGTGACGGGACTGTTCCTATGGTTTCCGCGTAAGCAAAAGGGACTGTCAGGCGTCTTGTTCCCGCGTCTTCGTCAAGGCAAGAAATTATTCCGTCGTGATCTCCACGCTGTTCCAGCATTCTGGATCACAGCAGGGATGCTGTTCCTCATCTTAACCGGTCTTCCGTGGTCTGGTTTCTGGGGAGCGAACTTCCAGTCACTCGTCACGAACCAAGGGCTGGGCTATCCACCGTCGATCTGGGGTGGCGATGCACCGACGTCAACACTTCAAACGAAGGATATCGCAGAAGTCCCGTGGGCTGCCGAAACACTTGATGTGCCGCAATCAAAAGTCGAAGGTGCTGTTCCGGCTTCGATCGATGATATCGTTGCGATCGGTAAACAACAAGGGATGGATCCAAGCTTTAAAATCAGCATCCCGAGTGATCCGAGTGGAGTCTATACACTGTCTGCGTATCCAGCGAAAGCACAGGATGAAGCAACGATTCATCTCGATCAATATTCCGGTGCCGTGCTCGCCGACTACCGTTATGACAACTATGGTGTCGTCGGGAAAATCGTTGCGACCGGAATCACGCTCCACAAAGGAACGGAATTCGGCTGGTTCAACCAATTGATCAGTCTCTTGATTTGTCTTGGAATCATTCTCGTGGCCGTCAGTGGTTTCTATCTCTGGCTGAAGCGGAAACCAAGTAAGGGAATGGGGGCGCCAAAAGGTCCGAAAGCATTCATGTTAAAAGGATTCCTTGCGGTACTCGTCGTACTTGGGATCGTCTTCCCACTTGTTGGACTCTCGTTGCTCGTCGTCTGGTTACTCGATTTCCTCGTCATTCGTCGTATTCCGAGTGTAAGGAGGTTCTTCAATGCGTAAATCGATGCAAACACTCGTGCTCATCGGACTGCTCGTCACGACGACGAGCCTTGCCGGCTGTGCGGTCGATTCCGATGCGGCAGAACAGTATGCCGTAGCTAAGCCGCTATCGATCAAAATGAATGTCCCAAAAGACGTACAACCGGACGCAAAGAAAAAGCAGACGTTTGAAGCAATGGTCTGGCGTGAAGCCAAACCGGTTCAAAAAGTCGATTATGTCCACTTTGAAATCTGGAAAGCGGACGGAACAGTGCGCTATAGTATGGAACCGGCAGAGGAGGCGAAGCCAGGTGTCTATACGATTGCGAAGGCGCTACCGAAATCCGGCTTGTATTATGTCAAAGCACATGCGAGCAGCAACGGAGATATGATCATGCCAACGCAACAGTTCATCGTCGGTAAGTTATCGAAAGAAGATTTGAAGATTTTACAAGGTGGAGCAAAACCAGCTGGTGGAAGTAGCGGTCACCATCATTGAAGAAAAAAGAAATAAAAAATGAGAGGGCGGAATCGTATTCCGCCCTCTCATTTTTCGTATAGACGATTAATCGTCATTACCATGATCTCCGTGATCATCCCCGTCATCGTCTCCATGATCGTCTGAATCATCCGAAGAATCATCGTCATCTGAGTGCTCATCTTCTGATTCGAGTTCCTGTCCATTATAGAACTTGATCTGGACATGTAACGTTTTGATATTTGGCAATTGAAGTGCCTGTTCAACTAACGTTAATAATTCCTCTTCCGTCATCGATGGCGTGACGAGAAGGCGGTCTTTTAACGTCGCGACATCAGTAATACCGATTTCGTCTTTAAAGCGCAGTTCTTTCCGTTGATGTTCATTGCTATAACGCCACTCGAATTTTTTCTTATTCGTATCCGTCACTTTGATTATGATCCGTTTGAGTTCTTGATTATTTTGAACGCCGTCTTGATCCGTATCTTCCTGATCATCTCGTGTTCCATCCTGATCGCTGTCGGCTTTGGTTGGATCAGAACCGAGTTCAAATTCGTCTTCATTCAGAAGCGTATCTTGATCGCGGTCCTCTTCGTTATCTTTGATGCCATCACGATCTGAATCATTTTTCAGTGGCTGCGTACCGACGATGAATTCTTCTCGTGTCGTCAATCGATCTTTGTCTTGATCTTCTTTATCATCAGAAATACCATCTTGATCGGAATCCTTCTTCAATGGATTTAGATGCGCTATGTATTCTTGTTGATTCGTAAGTAAGTCGCGGTCCGAATCCTCTTTCCCATCCTTGATTCCGTCGCGGTCCGAATCCGATTTAGTGGGGTTGAGACGAAGTTGATACTCTTGTACATTCATCAAACCGTCGCGATCGTGATCTTTTGTTGCGACTTGTTTTCCATATCCCAAATGATATTGTTTTTGCCAAGCGTCCGGAATACCATTTTTGTCTTGATCGACTTGCACGACAGGTTTCTTCTTTGATTTACTTTTTGCTTCGACAGGTCCAACTGCTTGTGAGACGACGAGCGAAGCAAGTAATGCGCCAATGACGATCCGTTTCATGAGTCCACTCCTGTTCTGAATAATAAATAAAAGATATGGTGATAAGAAGATTTTAATGAAATCGTTAGAAAATAAGTTGTTTATTTCTTGAAATGAGTAAATAAAAACTAAAAAATAATTAGAGTAATGAACGGAGGTATTTCGGCCAAAAAAATATTTTAAATAAAAAATGTAAAAAGATAAAACCATTCGTGAACTCCTTACGTTATCTATGTGAAGTCCAAAAAATCAAAGGGGTGTTCATAAGATGAAGATGAAAAAGTCGTATCTCGCTGTTCCGCTTAGTGCCGCATTGTTGATTCCAGCAGCAGGTGTCAGTGCACATGGTCATGAGGACCATAGTAAGATGTCTCACGGTTCAGGAAAAGTCTCACTAGATGTCTCCTCTCCAGCATCGGATCTGCGAGCGACACTCGATCAAATTCTATCTGAACACGCATATCTCGCAGTCGTCGCGATGCAAAAAGGAATTGATGGTAAAAAAGATTTTGAACAAGCAGCCGGTGCCTTGAATCAAAATACGGATGATTTAGCGGCAGCTGTTGGTTCCGTCTACGGGGAAGAAGCAGGCGCTGCCTTCAAAGAAATCTGGGCGAGCCATATCGGTTACTTCGTCGATTACGTCAAAGCAACTGGTGCCAAGGACGAAGACGCGAAACAAAAAGCATTGAAAGAGCTTGATGAGTATCGTGTCGAACAGGCTGCGTTCCTCGATAAAGCAACGGAAGGACGTCTGAAGGCAGCGGATCTCGAAGCCGGACTTAAAGTCCATATCACGCAACTGTTAACATCGTTTGATAGCTACGTTGCTGGTGATTATGATGCTGCCTACAGTAATCTACGTAAAGCAATCGAGCATATGTATATGGTGGGAGAAGGGTTATCTGGTGCGATCGTCGATCAGTACCCAGATAAATTCAAAAATACGAAAGTTGATACACCAGCAGCTGATCTTCGTGCCGGACTGAACCGAAACTTCTCGGAACACGCGGCGCTTGCAGTGCTCGCGATGCAAAAAGGGATTGACGGAGCAAAAGACTTTGACGCTGCGGCCGGTGCCTTGAATCAAAATACGGCTGACCTGACAGCTTCGATTGGCTCTGTTTATGGTAGTGAAGCAGCGCAACAATTCAAGAAGATTTGGTCGAGCCACATCGGCTACTTCGTTGACTATGTCAAAGCAACAGGTGCGAAAGATGATCAAGCACGCGACATGGCTGTGAAGGAACTTGATGAGTACCGTGTTGAACAGGCAGCATTCCTCGATGCAGCAACAGAAGGACGCTTGAAAGCGAAAGATTTGGAAGAAGGGTTGAAGGTTCACATTGACCAACTCTTGCTTGCCTTCAATAGCTACAATGAAAAAGATTACGACAAAGCGTACCCAGCGATTCGCGAAGCGTACGCGCATATGTACGGTGTAGGGGAAGGGGCTGCGACAGCAATCGTCGATCAGTTCCCAGATAAATTCAAAGGCGCGCCTGGAATGCCGAACACTGGTCTCGGTGGTATGCAAGAAAAAGCATCGACGACAGGTATCGTCTGGTCACTGCTTGGTATCGCAGCAGCATCGATCCTTGGATTCTTCGCACTCCGTCGTCGCCCGCAACAATAAAGGACGACCCGCTGGTGACAGCGGGTTTTCTTGTACACATCAAGCAGAAAGGAGGTAAACGACATGCGCATCATCCGATTTGCCCTTCTATTCCTCATTTGTCTGTTGCCCATATCGGTCGAAGCACACACGAGTTTAAAAAGCTCGAATCCGGCAGAGGGATCGGCATTATCTGAACCCGTCGATCGGATCCGCTTGACGTTTAGTGAGGCTGTTGAAAAAACAAGCACCTTACGTGTAGTAGACGCGAATGGCGTCGAACAGTCTCTCGCAAAACCGCTCATCATCGGAAATGAACTGAGTGCTGTCGTCTCAGAGCCTTTAACGGAAGGAAAATACACGATCAAGTGGGCATCGATTTCAGATGATGGTCATCCTGTTAAAGGAACGATTCGTTTTATGGTACTAGGTGAGGCAAAAGCTGAAACAAGCACCGTAGAAAAGGCTGAGCCGATGGAAACAAAAGCAGCAGTCGTTCCTGAAGCGGAGCCAGTTTCAAAAGGACTCGTTCCGACACTGCTCCCATGGATCGTCGGGGGACTGTTAATCAGTATCGTCATCCTTCTCTTGTTACGTCGTCGCACGACATGAGTGCGTTTCTAGGAGAACTACTCGTCTACATGGGTGGAGCGCTTTGGATGGGCTATTTGGTATTATGCTTCATCCCAAGGAAACGGAAACCGCCATTAATGGACGGTACGTCGTGGGCGGTAGCGGGACTCGGGATGCTCGTTCTTGGAACGAGCATCCCGGTCTTTGGTGCCGTTCGTTTTCTACTTTCGACGCAAACGATGACAGAAGCTCTACGAACGGGGTTACTGGAGTTGCATATCGGTCGGATGTTTCTTGTCGTTTACTTCTCTGCTTTACTCCTGTTGATCGTATTCGCATGGCAAAAGCGACGGTCCATCCTGCTCGCACTCTTGACGATCCCGTTATGGATTGGTATCGCAGGAACAAGTCATGCGGCAGCGAAATACGGTGCGCTCGGGTGGACGCTTCAATTTAGTCACTTTTTATGTGTGACAGCTTGGATCGGTGTCGTGTTTTGGATAGCCATCGGTGCCCGCTCGACCGCTCATTGGTCTGCCTTTTTAAGTTGGTTCAGTCCGTTTGCCCGGATCGCCTTTACGGGTGTCATCCTGTCGGGTCTGTTACTGATGCAACTGGCGATTCCACTTGAACGCTATACGAATCTCTGGGGTGTACCATACGGTCAAGCGTTGTTGCTGAAGCACCTCCTGCTGCTACCACTTTTGTTCTACGCCTTCTGTAATGGCACGCTCGTAAGGCGTCGGTTGCGTTTTGATTCAACGTACGATCCGCGTCCACTACTCCGGATGGAGAGTATCATTTTAGTATTGCTGTTCATGGCGAGCGCTTCACTCAGTCGTCTGGAACAACCGACGCTAGGGCAACTACCGGTCAGTGGTCCAGCAGGGGACAGGTGGGTCTTGATGATCGGCATCGCCACGCTACCATTGCTTTTACTCGGATATCGTCGGCATGCAGTGGGTGTCTTGCTGAGTTTATTCAGCGTCAGTTTGATTTATCTTGGGTTGCTAGCGACAGGATGAGTATAAAAAACAAGGTAGCGGATCGTTCCGCTACCTTGTTTGACGTGGTCTTATTTCGTTGAAACAGCGCAATTCGTTGCTTTCGCAAGAATCTTCGAATAGGCACGTGCGCCCTTGATATTTAAATGGACACCATCTGCTTCGAAGTAAGATGGATGTTTGACGGCAACAGCATGCCAGTCGATCAGTTCGACTCTCTTCCGTTTCGATGCCTCGCGTAACATCTGATTGACCTCTGCTTCCCACGGGCGCGGGACGCGTGCAGTGACCAGATAGACGTGATCGGCATTTGCGAATTGATCGAGCAAACTGTTCAACTGATCCTTTCGGAAGCTACCGTTCGTTCCGAGGTGGAGAATGACTTGCCGTCCGTGCTGATTGTAAGCGGCATACTGCTCACTCAGCGGAATTGCCTCGCGGAGCTGCCGTCCGAGTTTCGCATCAATCGTCAGTTGTTTCAGCGTACTGCCGAGATAATCTTCAACACCAAGTAACACCGAGTCCCCGATCGCAAGCGTCGGGCGACAGATTTTTCGTTGATCGGGCTTTGCTTTCGGTGTCGTCGGTTTCAGGATCGGCTTCGGTTTTTCTTTTGGCGCAGCTACCTTATGGAAAGTAGATTCTGGCTTCGGCGTATCGGAGACAGCAAGAATCGATAAGTTACCGATGAAGCTGACGATGAGAATCGTCAACACGGCAACACTCGTCCACTGCATCGTCGAAAACTGACGTAACTGTCGCGGATGTAACGATAGACGTTTTAAGTAACCGGACAGTCCATGCTGACGGATCGGACGTTCGATGAAGCGATACGATGCTTCGGTTAAGGCGACAAGCACAGCGACGATCAGCAAGGTCCGAAGCAATGAAAACGTTCCAATCTGCTCGACTGGTGTCATTAGCGTGATGACGGGAAAATGCCAGAGATATAAACCGTACGATCGTTTGCCGATCGCAACAAGTGCTGGATGCGCAAACCACCGACTCCAGATCGACGCCGGATGGGCGATCGTAGCAATCAATAGTGCAGCAAGGACGGAGACAAGGAAAAAGCCACCCCGGTATAAGAAGCTTCCGAACTCACTTGTAACGATCATTAGTATAAGCAAGAGTGGCAAAGTGACAGCGCCCGTTTGATTTAGTAACCGGACACCGCGTTTTGGGATATCGAGCTTAAAGCGGGTCGGCTGCCACGCAAAAGCGAGCAGACTCCCAATCAACAAGGCGAATAAGCGAGTATCCGTGCCGTAGTAGACGCGACTTGGATCTTCACCAGGTGTGAACTGAATCGCCATCGCGAGCACGGATGCGCCGATCGCAACGCCCATCAATTGCAGGAACAGTCGACGATTTTTCATTCCGAACCAAAGTAAGATCGGAAATAGCAGGTAGAACTGCTCTTCGATTGCAAGTGACCAAAGGTTTTGAATCGGTGATGGTTTCCCGAACGACTCGAAATACGAGACGTCATGGAAGATATACCACCAGTTCGTCCCGTAAATAAGCGTAAAGGCACTATCTTGACGAACTGTATGCAATAGCTCGCGTTCAAAGACGGTTACATATCCGAGAACGAGTAACAGCATGACGAATAGAGCTGGGAACAAACGACGGAAACGATGAATCCAAAACCGTTTCAAATCGAGGCGCCCGGTCGTTTGCCACTCGCGTAACAAAAGACCAGTAATCAGGTAACCGGATAGGACGAAAAAGAGATCAACACCGAGAAAACCACCAGAGAAGAATGAAACAGATAAGTGGTAGAGAATGACAGACAGGACAGCGAAAGCACGTAAGCCGTCAAGCCCTGGCATATATGTAATCGAACGAGACGAGGATTTCATAAAACACGAACAACTCCTTTAAAACGACAACTAATTTCTAACAGTCTTTAGTGTATCGAATTCCAATTTCAAAGAAGTGTCTAAGAAGTAACAACCTGACTAAAAAAGCACCCGACGAAAGCGTCGGATGCAGGCTTACGAAACATGTGGAAAACGACAGGTCACGATGAAGCGGTTGTCTTGTGAAGTCAACGCGACGCTCCCCCCATGACGCGCCATGATTTGTTGAACAATCGACAGACCGATACCGGAACCGCCGGAAGAACGCGATGCGTCAGACGTTCCGAACGGCGTCAGTCACGCGTTTAGTTCCTCTAGCGTATAGATCGTTTCAATCGCATTCGAGCAAATCAGTTGGATGCCTTGTGCTCCTTCTTTGATTGAAATCCGAAGATCACCGATTCCGTGAAGTGTTTCTTTAAAAAAAATCAAACATGAAAACCCTACTTTCCGTTGAGTATAGCATGTAGTATGCACGTCGTCCCTTTCGAAAACAGGAGGAGAATTCTTAAGTGAATCTTAAACAGATCAATGCCTGATTTTCGGCGACATCGTAACCGGACAAGCCGTTATACTAAAGGCAAAGGAGGAGAAAGCGATGGAACATCACACGTATTACGAAGCACTCGTTCGACGAGACGTGACGTACGAAGGGACGTTTTTCGTCGGGGTCAAGACGACCGGTATTTTTTGCCGTCCGACATGTCCGGCACGAAAACCGAAGGCGGAGAACTGCGAGTTTTTCGAGACGGCGCAAGAGGCATTGCTCGCTTCCTATCGACCGTGTCGGCGGTGTCATCCGCTCGCTTATCCAGGCGATCACGGTACGGTTCAACGTTTGATCGAAGCAGTCGAGGCAGAACCAGATAAACGGTTCAAAGAAGCTGATTTCCGAGCACTTGGTTTGGACGAATCAACAGCACGGCGCCAGTTCAAGAAACGCTTCGGAATGACGTTCGTTGCCTATGCTCGGGCACGGCGGATGGGGTTAGCGATGAAAGAGATTCGGACTGGGAAGCCGGTCATCGAAGGGCAGTTAGCAGGAGGCTATGAATCAAGCAGTGGTTTTCGTGAAGCGTCAGCACGGATGCTCGGGGAAGCACCGTCACGTTTTGACGGACAGGTCTTGCGCGCAAAATGGCTTGATACACCACTCGGTTCGATGCTTGCGATTGCGGACGAACAACACTTGCATCTCCTTGAATTCGTCGATCGACGGGGACTTGAGCGGGAAATTGAACGATTGCGTCAAAAAGCGCGTGCTGTCATCGTGCCTGGGGAGTCACCCATCTTTGAACAGATTGAAGGGGAGCTCCGTCGTTACTTCAAAGGAGAACCGGTCTTGTTTCAGACGCCACTGATGCGATACGGAACGCCCTTTCAACGCCGTGTCTGGGAAGAACTTGAACGGATTCCGAGTGGCGAGACGATCTCGTATCAGGAACTGGCCATCCGAATTGGTCAACCAACCGCTGTTCGCGCTGTCGCACGAGCCAACGGAGCAAATCAACTGGCAATCATCATTCCATGTCATCGGGTCATTCGAACGAATGGGGATTTAGGTGGATACGCCGGGGGACTTGCACGCAAGGAAACATTGCTCAAACTGGAGCGTACAAAGAGAGGACTGGATGTAGGATGAGTTTGATTAAAGATGTGTTTTCACCGAGTTGGCTCGATGGCTTAGGAGAAGCGGTCGATGTACCAGACTTTCGCAGACGAGTCGAACGGGAGGACTGGGAAGAGCTTGCGTTTAAACAACGCGTCCGTCGTGTTGCGGAGACACTAGAATCCGTCCTGCCACCGTTTCCGGACTCGATTGGGGAGCTGGAACGACTCGCACCACAGTTTACTGGGTTACCAGGGATCGTTTTTCCTGAGTATGTCGAGCGGACAGCAACATTCACTGACTGGACACTTGCGTTAGCAACACTCGCTAAATTGACACCGTATTCGACGTCTGAGTTCGCTGTCCGGCGTTTTCTACTCGCTGATCAAGAACGTTATCTTGAGCAAGCACTCATGTGGGCAACATCAGACGATGAACATGTCCGGCGCTTAGCGTCGGAAGGGACACGACCACGTCTGCCATGGGGACAAGCGATTCCGAGTCTGATTGCTGATCCGCGACCGGCGTTACCGGTTCTTGACGCGTTACTACAGGATCCGTCACTCTACGTCCGAAAAAGTGTCGCTAATCACTTGAACGATATTTCAAAGACGCATCCGGAATATCTGATTGAGCGGATCGAACGTTACTTAGGAACAGATCCGAACACGGACTGGATTTTACGTCATGCTTCCCGGACGTTACTCAAACGTGGAAATCCAGAAGTTCTGCAGTTGTTCGGACACGTTACGCAAGGGGAGGTCGAGATTACAAATTTAGTCGTCTCGCCGGTTACGATTGGCGGAGAGCTCGACTTCTCGTTCACCGTGACGAGTTCAGTTCCACAACGTTTACGCTTGGAGTACGCGATCGATTACGTCAAACAACGCAGAACGAGTCGGAAGGTGTTTCAACTGCGGGAACGGGAAGTTAAAGGTGTCTTACAAGTCGAACGACGCCAATCGTTTCGGAACATGACGACGCGTGTTCATTATCCTGGTACACACACATTGACGATTTTGATTAACGGAGAGGCTTACGCGACAGCAACGTTTGAGGTCGAGGAGGAGAGCTGAATGCAAGGACGGCATCCGGATTTTAAAACGTCACGATTATTTGTCGAAGCAACGGATGAAGAATCGGGTTGTAAGTGGACGCTACATGCGTTACGTGAGAAAACGATTGTCGGAACGATTATCTTCACTTGGAATGCATCCACCGGAACCTTACGTTACACGACGACTGATGAGGACGATCGGCACGGGTACATCACAGAAGCCTTGACGTCGATTTTGTCTTATCTCGCACGAACGTTATTATTGACGCGTGTCTATAGTGAAGCGGGCAGTGAGACGGTCTGGCGTCGGAACGGATTTCAGTTGCAGGCGAATCGATATGCACGCGAACTTCATCATTAAAGCCCCGTCTGCTGAACAGAACGGGGCTTATTTGTGATTAGACCGTTGTTTTCGACCAGTTGAAATGGTCGCAAATCGCTTCAGCGCTTTCACGCGCACTTAACTGTTCCGTATCAAGGAAGAGATAATTGACGTCCGGTAGTTCGCCTGGTAGCGAGCGTGTCCGGTATCCGTCCGCCGTCTCGCGTAAGTCTTGTTCAGAAGCGGCGAGGTCGCGCTTCGTCACTTTGTGCGTCAATCGGTTTTCGGTCGTGTTCCGGTGCAGACGGGTCGCGACCGGCGCATCCAGTTCAACGATATAGACGTCAGCACCTGCTTGTTCGAACAACTCAACCGTTTCTTCGATGAACTCGAGACCACCACCTTCGACGCCGAATAGACAGAGGAATGTAAACAGGACACCTTCAAGCGAACTGTTCGCCATTTCCTTGAACATCTCGCGCCGAATCGTATCTTTTAAGCGGTGATGGGCGGGTTCAGAGAAATCAAAATAAGGCAATAACAAGTCGATCGTCTGGTGGTTATGGAAGACTTTCATCTCCGTCAACCGTTCGATTTCCTGACCGATCGTCATCTTTCCGACCGCTTGCGGACCAAGTAACAAGACAAATTTCATGGACGAACCTCATTTCCTTTTTCTGCTAAGAATAGCACATTCCGACGAGTGACATCACTAGAACGTTTGTTCGTAATTTGATATAATTCAAGTATGAAGTCCCGTCGTGTCCTTGTCTGAAGGAGGACAACCATGCAAGAACAATGGAAAGCCGTCATCGGCTATGAAGGTATATATGAAGTCTCATCGCTTGGTCGCGTAAGGTCGCTCGACCGGACGATCGTGACGTGTCGCGGTGTCCGACAACGCCGAAAAGGTGTCTTGCTCCGTCCACGGCTCAATCGGGAAGGGTACCGGAAAGTCACGCTCTATCAAAGTGGTCGAGGAGAGCGGATGCAAGTCGGATTGCTTGTCGCAAAAGCCTTTCTGACGACAGACGTCACGGAAGCGCGACTCGTCCGGCGCAACGGCAAACGGGCTGACGATCAGTTGTCGAACTTAGAGGTTCTGCCTTCAATCGATCAGCAGTATAACGAACTGCTTGGTGAGTTCGATCTCTTGTTAGGTCAACATGTGACGCTGTCGCCATTTCAGATTCGAACGATTCGCGCGCAGTACGAAAAAGGGAAAACGATTCGTCAATTGGCAGAGCAGTATCAGGTGACGGAAAACCGAATCCGCAACATCATCGATAAAAAGGAAGCACGTTATATCGGCTGAGACCAGAATAAAGGAGCGTTTACCAGAGATGGTAGACGCTCCTTTGATTTAAGACGATTGTTCGCCGGCACGAACGGTCTGTTGTAATGAACTGATCCGCGACTCGAGTACCGCACTATGTGTCTTCAGTTCCGTCTGCTGGGTGACGTGGTGTTGCATCTGTTCCCCGAGCACCTGGCTGTAAGACGAGAGTTCTGACATCAACTGCTGAACCGACTGTAGATGTTCCTGCATGTTCGACTGAACATCTGCGACGATCTGGCGTTGGTGTTCCACGGTACCCAGTGTCGTCTCAATCGTCGTCGCTTCGGTCAGCATCTGTTTTAAATGCTCCGTTGCCGTCTCGAGCTGTTGCGACGTCGAAAGAAAACGTTCCGTCATTTGCGAGAGTGCTTGTTCGACTTGATCGAGCCCCGCCGTCCACATCTGATTGACCTGCCGAATATGGTCCGTACTCGTCCTAATATCGATCGCTAGTTTTTCGACCTCCTTAGCGACGACCGTGAAGCCGCGACCAGCTTCTCCGGCACGGGTTGCCTCAATCAGCGCGTTCAGCGACAAGCGGCGCGTCTCTTCAGCGACACGCTGGATGTGGGAAATCGAGGTCTCCATCTGCTGCTGTAGATGTGAGGTCTGTTGCAAGATTTGCTCTGTCGTCGCGGATTGTTCTTTCAGCAAGTGGCTTTCTTGTTGTAATGTCCCAAGTGTCGTGTGATTCGTCTGAACAGTCTGTTGAAAACGGGTTACGGCATGTTGACTGTTCAGAAGTGTCGTTTGCATCTCGCTTAACGCATCGTGTCCTTGGACAGTCAAACGTGTCGAAGCGACAATCGTCTGATCCATCTGTGTCGATTGCGCAAGTAAGGAACCGGCGACTTCATCGACGGCTTGGACTGATTGATCCATTGCGGATAAGCGCGAAGAGAAGTGGGGCTGGACGGATTCAAGCTCCTGACTGGCTTGTTGCATCTCCGTCGTTAAGTCATTAATTTGTTGCATCAACTGATTGTATTGAAACGTCAGCTGTTGTAACTCAAAGGTCGTCGTCTTGAGCGTTAATGGACGATACGAGCGCTTCGCATGCGCTTCTTCAATCTGTAAGGCGAGTTTCGATAACGGTGCCAGTTGGCGTTGAATCCGCCAGCGAATCAACAGGCTGATGCTGACAAGTGTGACTACGCTCACCCAGACGAGTGTCCAAGCTAAATCTCGAGCAGGGGCGATTAATTTATCACGGTCGGTCGTCAGTAAGATGACGTCATCGAGTTCTGGAATCGTCATCGCGACAAGAAATTGGTCTTGATACGAAAATGCATATGTACGTGCATTCTTTAAGTGCTGTAGTAGTTGTTTTCGTTTTGCTGGTTCGAGTGTCAACGGTCGGAACGCATCACTCGTGTTCAGGCTTTGAAAGCGAACCGTGTAGTCGTCACGTGATAAGTCGGTTCGCTGTTGCTGTTGCAATCGTTTGATGGCACGCGAGCGGTCAGTTGCGTCCTCCGGATACGCGAGAAACGTTGCCCGGACGTTCGCGTCGAACATCGTTAACTCACGCATCAGCCGTTCCTCAGTTGCTGTGACGGATTGTTGATACGATGCGTAAACGCTTAGACCACTGATCATGATCAATCCGATAGCGACGATCGGAATCAACCATCCATTTAGTTGCTGTGCTAATAATCGTTTTTTCGTAAGCATAAAAAAACATCTCCTCCCGTGTACCTATCGGAAGGAGAAGAAACAACATGTATGAAGGTGTTGTACGGCTTGTGTAAAGGTCTTGTGAATCTAATTCACGTAAATCGGAAGGACAGTTGCAAGATGGGTCATAAGTGCTTGTGTCTCTTCTTTTGGTTCAGATGTGACGTAAATGATCAACGTAGCAGCAACGATGACGAAGATGGCGATGACGAGAATGATGAAGAACGGCATCTTACTTTTTCGTTTTTCGGCTTGACGATCCATGAAAGATTCCCCCTTAATGATGTAGACGATAGACATATTTGTTTGATTCCCTCTCTTCTTGTTTGAAAACCTTGGAAAAAGAGGGGAATGTGTAATCTGACGGGAATAGAGTAAACATCTGAAATGGAATGAGGAGGATGTCGTCGTGCTTACGTTGCTCAATTCATTGTTGTTGAACTTTTCCCTATTGATTGCGACATTGCTGTTCGCCTTTTTACCGCTACGACGAATCGAGCGGATCTCACCCAACTCCTCCTTACAAGTCCGACTCGCAATCGGTTGTATCGCGGGTTTGATTGGTGCGCTGTTGATTTTCAACAGTATCTCCTATGACGTCGCAAAGATTGATTTGCGTCTCGTTGCACTTGTTACGGCGTACTTTTACGGAGGGTTAGTTAGCGGTAGCATCACGATGCTGTTCATTATCGGTGCCCGATTCGCGGTGACACCGGCTGGCGAATACGAGGGGCTGATCCTGACGACCTTGATCTGTGTCGCGTTACTCGTGACGGCGACGATTTATCGTCGGTTTGCTGCTCAGCGAATGAAGGATTATCTCGTGTTGCTTGGAACAGGTATCGCATACAGCTTACCGGCGCTATATTTATTGACGAACACGTTCGAGCGGTTTTTAGAGATTACGCTCGTCTATATCATCGTCATCATGATTGGTGGTTACGTCACCTATCGTTTCCTACAAGAACTAAGGAAGCATTTTTTGTTCGTGCATACGCAACAAGAACTGGCTTTAACGGATGGACTGACGCAACTGGGAAACCGCCGAAAACTGGATGAGACGTTAGCCGAGTACGCTCAGAACGGAACGGTCTTTTCCGTCCTCATTCTTGATCTCGATCATTTTAAATCAATCAACGATACATACGGTCATGAAGGGGGCGACGTCGTCTTACGGCAACTCAGTCATCTCTTGCAATCGTATTGTCCAGAACAGGGCGTCGTCGGTCGGTACGGTGGTGAAGAGTTTGTCTTACTGTTGCCGGACGTACCACTCCGACAAGCGGAACGACTGGGGGAGCGGATTCGTTCTGCCTGCGCTGATCAACACTTCGTCTATAAGGAGCATCCTGTGTTTCATGTCACGTTATCGCTAGGGGTTGCCTCTTCTGATCAAGCATCGACCGTATTTGAGACCGTCCAAAAGGCAGATTTAGCGTTATATGAAGCCAAACAAACCGGACGAAATCGCGTCGTCTGTTATCGAGACCCTTTGCTGTAATTAAAAGCTACCCCGCTCGACCGATTGGTCAGGCGGGGCAGTTGTGTTTAGTGATGCAGTAACGAAAATACATCATGGCGTTCAAAATCAGCGAGAATATTCGGCGCAATCAACTGACGGATCGTTGTTTCGTCCGCCCAGAGATAGGCGTCGTGTTCTGCCGATAATTGAACGTCTGTTTGATTCGTCGCGCAGACGTACATCAAGAGAATGATTTGCCGATTGGGATGCGTCAGGAAGCTCGAGGCATAGAGCAGATGCTTCGGCGTAACGGTCAATTGTGTCTCTTCTTTAATCTCGCGAACAAGACTGTCGACTGGCAATTCACCGAAGTCGATCTTGCCACCCGGACATTCCCATGTCCCGCCACCGAAGTCAGCAGCAGCCCGGCGGACGATCAGGAGACGTTGCTCGTGAATGATGATGCCTTTGACGGCAGGAACGATTGCTGTCATTTGACGGGACTCCGCGACAATATGACGGGATCGATTCCTTCTGTTTCGACGAGGTGCTGATCGCGTAGATAGATCCCACTCTCGTCAGCTAGTCCGAAGGCACGGTCTGTGCTTTCTTCCGCAAAGGATTGCACGAGATGGGCAGCTTCGCCCCACGTCTCGTAATGGACACAAATGACTGCGTCTTTCAGTAAGGCAAGACCAGGCAAGCGAAGACGTTGATTGTCGCGTTGGTCGATCGCCGGAATCACACACCGTTCAGGCGAAACGAGGGCACCGGCTGAAAAGCCGGCGACCGGAACACCATCTGCGAAACACGACTGAATGATGTCACCGATCGGTGTAGCGACCAAGTATTGCTGATACAATTCGGTCTCGCCACCGGAGATGATGATGCCCTGACACTGCTGTAGTTGTGCAAGTTGTTCGTCCGTTGTTGCGTCAGACAGTGGCAGATGGACGAACGACGAGATGCCATCTTCCTCTAACGGCTTCGTATAGATCGAGGCGTAGCTCGTCCAGTCCTTACCGGTCCGCGGAACGTATAGAATCGCGACCGGTCCACCATTCGTTAATGTAGCAAATCGTGTTCGTAAGTTCGGTGTAAAAGGAGGACCGCCTCCGAATAAGAATAAATGAGTACGCATGAAGTCATCCCTCCAACCAATGTAATAGAAAAAGTATAGCAGAAATCAATCAATTGGAAATGTGCTGGTAGAATGATTGTCTGCGGAACCACGTGTGATGTTGTTTCCGTTCTTGAAAGAGAACAAACAGAACGAAGGCGATAACGAGACCGCGTCCGATCCATGGTAAAACGAGAAGACCGTAGTTCATCGCAGCAAACAGCTGGAGTAAGAAACGACGTTTACTCGGATCCCGCAGATACGTGATCAGCGGGAGTTGCTGGTGCGTCTGCTTGAATAATCGCAGATGAAGGAACGGACGCTTTCGGTGAGACGGCTTCGGTAAGGCACCGTTCAATTCAAGGACGGTCGCCGATAAACTCGACTGTCGTTTCGTCGACAACAGGATATCCTCCGTTAATCCGTCCTCTCGCCGCGACCAGTGCTGGACATGAAGGGATCCGAACAGCAACACACACAGTGCGACGACGAAGAGGACAGGGTGCGGTTGAAGCCAAAGCAGGAGTAACAGAGTGATGCGTCCGGTTGCCAGGACGAGAAGACCGCTCCATTTCCGCAAGAACCGTTGCCCAGATAACCGATATGTCCAAAAGCTAAAGAACGGTTGGAGCAAAGAGAGCACGAGACTAATCAGCAGTACTGTGATACTAGATTGGTCAAACCGGATGCTATGTAGCGGAAAACAGAGTAGATGTAATCCGGCAGTCATTAGAAAAATCCTCACGAAATGATACCGAACGGAATACCACTTCATTCGAACGATCGCTCCAGGAACCGGTTTGAAGAAGAGGCGATCTGCCGGTTCGAACCAGGCGTAAAAGGCGGGCAGGAATCCATACAGAATCCATCCGAGTAAAATCCAAGCGACCGGAACTGTTTGAACCCAGTCCGCTTGACCACTTAAAATCTGCACCGCTTCATAGATGATGAATAGAACGACTGGAACGACAAGATACAGCAAAATCGTCCAGTCGAAGATTTCTCGGAAGAAGCGACGTTGTTCAGCGTGCCGTCGACGGATCCGGTGCTTTAGAAAGGTTTCAATCATGCTCGAGTACCATCGCTTCCATGATATCGAACAAGCGGGTACCAGGTTGACCAGAGGCTTCACCGATTTGAGCGAGTGTTCCTTGATGTTTGATGCGTCCCTGATCAATCCAGACGAAGTCGTCACACAGACGTTCCGCGGAATCAAGGACATGAGTGACGAGCAGAATCGCCACGCCACGCGTTCGTTCTGCTTCGAGTAAATGCAACAACCGAATCGTTGCGACCGCGTCGAGACCAACGAACGGTTCATCGATGATCAAGCAGTCTGCGCGTTGCATTAAGGCACAGACGAGCATCACCTTCTGTTTCATTCCTTTAGAGAAAGAAGAGACATAGTCACCTGTGACAGCATGCAGTTCGAACGTCTTTAAGAGTCGTTCTGTATAGGCATGATCCGTCTCGTGGAGCGAAGCGACCAGCTCAAGGTGCTCGGTGAGCGTCAAATATTCATAATAGGTTGGCTGTTCCGGAATATAGGCAAGTGAGACCGGTAAATTGATCTCTCCTTCGACCCAAGGTAGCGTACCGAACATCGCTTGAATCGTCGTACTTTTTCCCGCACCGTTTGTACCGATCAAACCGGTGATGGATCCAGGGTGTAAGGTAAACGCAATCTCTTGTAAGACAGGTTGACCGACGTCATAACCGGCTTGTTGAATGGATACATGCATGTGAAACATCTCCTTTCACTCCATTTACTGATAGAAGAAGAAAAATGTTTCACAGCAACAGAAATTAGCAGAACAATAGTAAAAAATGTAACAGGTTAAAAATAACAAATGGGCTATAATGGAAATATCAATTTTAGAGGATGATTACGATGCAAACAGTCGAGCGAATTTATTTTCGGGAGTCCGGTATGGGAAGAGGACAGACGTTTTGGTGGCACCGTGCAACTCGAACGGTTCGTGCGGAAGATGAGGAAAGACGATTATCCGGATGGTGGTTTCAAGAACTAAATTTACCAGAGGAATTGAATCCGTTACTGATAGAACTGACGGAAGAGGATATTTACCTAATCGACATGTGGTCGGAGCGGTTCGATGCGGAAGTATGGCGAAACTATCCATATCCTGAAGGCGTTCTGATTTGTGACGGCACGGATTGGGAAATTCATGTGACGACAGAAAATGGTACAGAGAAACTTTCAGGATCAAATATCTATCCACCTGGATGGTGGATGATTCGAGAACTGCTATACGGTTATTATGACGCGGGGAGTAATCGAGAAGATGAAGAATGGGAGGATGAACGATGAAAAGAGCACTATTGTATCTGATTCCGTTTGCGTGGCTAGGACCTTACCTCGATTGGAAAACGGGTTCGATTTTAGGATACGCCTTATTTTTATTTGGACTCGGTGTTTTATCTTATTCCCTTGCACAGAGTGGAAAACCGAAATACATCGTTATCGGCAACATGGTATCGTTTGCGATTTCGTACGGGATCGCACTCAGTGTAGGGGAAGGATACGGCGAAGGATACTTCAAGCCATTGACAGCCAGTCAACTGGTTCTTGGAGTCAGCGTCTTGAATCTGGTCGTCCAAATACCGATCGTGATGAATGCGATTCAAAACAAAATGATGAAAAAGGAGTTAGAAGGACATGACGGATGAGAGCCAACAGTTACTTGATGTAATTCAACGAATCCTAGAACGACAATCGCCACTCGACTTAATTGATATCTACCAGCGCGTCAGACAAACAGAACATTTGGATCTATCACGGTTTACATCAGAAGCAGGACTCGAGGCACGCATTCGAAAATTGATCTACCTGCATGCGAGTGAGTGTGAATTGTACCAGGGAGAGCAGGACCTTTTTTACAGTGAGACGGGGAAAGGAACAGGACGCTGGGGACTACGATGAAAAAACGCTACGCAGGGAGTGCGTAGCGATCAGATCACACGAGTCCTAAGATCTCAACTTCAACTAAAGCACCTTTTGGTAGTTCCTTAACAGCGATACAAGACCGAGCTGGGAAGTGATTGTGCGGTGCGAAGTAATCGGAATAAATCGTATTAAAAGAAGCGAAGTGTTCCATGCTCGTTAAGTAGCATGTCGTCTTGACGACGCGGTCAGGTGTCAGTCCTGCTTCTTTCAGGATGGCATCGACGTTGCGCATGACTTGTTCCGTCTGCTCCGTGATCCCGCCTGGTACAAGTTCACCTGTTGCCGGGTCGATCGGTATTTGACCGGAAGCATAGAGTGTTCCGTTTGCGATAAAGCCTTGCGAGTAAGGGCCGATCGCAGCAGGGGCGTTCGTTGTGTCGATCTGTTTGAATGTAGACATGAAAAGAACCTCCTCTTGTAAAATACATATGTACGACACCGAGTGATTCGACTCGGATATCCCTCAACCCTTCAAAGGAGTGAATTGATATGCCACTTTATCATAAATTAGTTCGAGACGCGATTCCAAACATCATCGACCAAAACGGAAAAAAAGCGACGTTCCGAACGCTGAACGAACATGAATTCCTAGTGGAAGCGAAAAAGAAATTCCATGAAGAACTCGCTGAATACGAGGAAGCAACGACGGACGCAGACGCTGTCGAGGAGTTAGCTGATTTACTGGAGCTGATCCAAGCGTTAGCGAAGACACATGGCGTGACAGTCGAGGAACTGGAAGCCGTCCAAACGAAGAAACAGCAACAACGCGGCGGATTCGAAGAACGTCTTTACTTGATCGAGGTCGAAGATTGATCCCGGAAGCGAAGCTGACGACGCATCACTTATATGACTCACTCGTCGAAGCCATTGATTTGGCGGAGGAAGTCTATATCGTCGCAGCATTTGCTCAGAAGTCAGGCGTTGCCTTACTCGTCCCAGCGTTTCGTCGTGCCTTACAACGAGGAGCCGAGATTCGGCTGTTGATTGGCGACTATCTACACATCACCGATCCAGAAGCACTGGCGCAGTTGCTTGCGCTTGATGGGTTGTCAGTTCGCTTTTATCGATCAGGCGGACGCTCCTTCCATCCGAAAGCGTATCTGTTTCGAAACGCAGAGACTGGCTTATCAATCGTCGGTTCGTCGAACATCTCGAACAGTGCGCTTCGGTCCGGTATCGAATGGAACGTTCATCTACCACAAGCTGTCGCACCACAAATCCTTGATGATGCGATGGATGCCTTCATGGATCTTTATCTCAGTGAATCGGCAGAAGAACTGAACCCAGTTGTTTTAGAGGCCTACCGTCAAGAGTACGCGGCGCGTCAATATGTCGCAGAACCGGAAGTTGAGTACGACGAAGGAACCGTTGTCGTCGCACCAGAAATCCTGCCACACCGAGTGCAGGAAGAAGCGCTGCACGCGTTACGGGAAACGATGGAAGAAGGACGGACACGGGCATTGGCAGTGCTTGCGACTGGACTAGGGAAGACCTACCTCAGTGCGTTCTTTGCGGGAGACTTCACACGAATCCTGTTCCTGGCACATCAAAAAGAATTGTTACTGCAGGCCGAGCGTTCGTTTCAAAAAGTCAATTCGGCGTGGCAGACCGGCTTTTATATCGGCAGTGACCGGACCGTCACAGAGACGACGGAGATCGTCTTCGCTTCCGTCCAGACGCTGGCGCAAAAGCGTCACTTGGACCGTTTTGCAACGGATCAGTTTGATCTCATCATTGTTGACGAGTTCCATCACGCGGCAGCGACGAGTTATCGGAAGATCATCGATCATTTCACGCCCCGTTTCCTGCTCGGTCTGACGGCGACACCAGACCGAATGGACGGTGCCGATGTCTATGCGATCTGTTACCATAACGTTGCTTTCCAGATGCATTTCACAGCGGCGATTGCTGAAGGCTTTTTGACGCCGTTTCATTATTACGGTATTCATGACACGATCGACTATTCCCAGATTCGACGAATCGGTCGGACCTACGATGCGTCGCAACTCGAGCATCGACAACTTGATCGAGAGGTCGCATATAATATCTATCATTCATGGGAGACACATCGTCAAACGAAGACAATCGGTTTTTGTTCGTCGATCAAGCAGGCGGAATATCTGGCACAGGTATTTCGGGATAAAGGAACGACGGCATTTGCACTGACAGGGCAGACGACGAATCGTGCAAAGTACATGCAAGCATTCGAGCAAGGCGAGATTGAAGTCCTTTTTACTGTTGATCTGTTTAACGAAGGTGTCGATATTCCGAAAGTCGATACACTGCTGTTCTGTCGTCCAACCGAATCCATCGCCATCTATACGCAACAAATCGGACGCGGACTACGCTTAGCGCAAGACAAATCGTACTGCGTCATTATCGATTTGATCGGGAACTATCGTAACGTCGAGACGAAACTGAAACTACTTGGAACAATGAAAGAGTCGTTCAAGCGAGGAGAGACAGAACCGATTACGCCACCGCCCGGTTGTGTGATTGAGTTCGATACGCGGGCACTGGAATTGATTCATCGACTACGGCAACCAAGTCAGCGGAAGTTACGACTGATTGAACAATATGAGCAAATCAAATATGAACTCGGTCGTCGACCATCGTATGTTGAAATCGGAGAATATGCAGCAGTTCCACAAGGTTATAAACAAGAGTGGGGCTCTTATGTTGGTTTCTTGAAAGAGTATCAGGAGTTATCAGACGAAGAGATTGAGGCGTACGATGCAAATCGAGAATTGATTGAGCAGGTCGAAAAAACGATCATGAATCGGAGTTATAAGATGGTCGTCTTGCTAGCGATGCTTGAGCGGGGAGAAGAGCGCTGGATGGAGCCGATTACGGCCGAAGAAGTCGCACCGTTCTTTTATGATTATTTGCATGCGGAGAAGTATCGGGAATTGAAGGATGCCCAAACGGCTGAGTTAAAAGGAACGTTTGATGCTACTAAAGTTGAGAGATTATTAAAAAAAATGCCGTTTCCGAAAATGGGCAGGCCATTCGTATTCGAAAACAACAAATTAACTATTTCGACAGTTGATTATGCGTCGAATGATTTTTATAAAATGATATTAGAAATTGTTCGATATAGAATGAATATATATTTTGCTAAAAAAGGAAACTGAATGTTCATTCTATCCAAATAATGATAAAGTTAAATATAACTTATTAAAATAAATGTATAAACTAATTGGGGTGAGATTGATTGAAAGAAGTAGAAGTTTGGGGAGAGTTACAGACGCTTCTTCATGTAGACGAAATAATTTTTCATTTCGATGAGATTAATCAAATGATTGAAGATAGTCCGACGGAGGCATTAGCGTATCTTGATGGATTATTCATAGCATTATCTGAAAAGCGTTCGACACAACTAGCTGAGCAAATAGGCCAAGATAAAACGAAATCACACTTGTTTCAAAAAAACTTATTACATTTGGCATGGAAACATATGCGAGTTGGACTTAATGTATCGATGCGTGAATTTCAAATTGCGAACGAATATATTAAAATAAGCGATTCAATTTATGCAGAGAATCTTCGTGTTTCAAAAGGATTTAGAGCGCTAAATATTTTAATGGAAATCGCTCAATCCTGGATCAGTGATTGTAAGTTCTTTGCTAAAGAAAATAAGATTTCAGATTTTCCGATGTCTAAGATTATTGAGACGAGTCCTACACCTGTTGAGGTGGCTATCGAGAAACCCGAACATCTTGAATACAAAGAATCGAATACTGGTTTCATAACAGAGTCTGGTGACTTTTTGACGAGAATGCGTGTCTTACAATCTTCGTCGAAAGAATCTGTTGTTCATGCAGAATCTTTTGGGTCTCTTCGGGCTTATATGCATGTTGTTCGTCCTATTCAGGAAATGTTGACGGAAAAACTGGAAGTGGCTCGCAAGAGTCCTTCACCTAGCCTGATTCTCTTATGCGGTAGTGTAGGAGATGGGAAAAGTCATCTACTTGCTTATTTGATGGAGAATCGTCCTGATTTGTTTGAAGAGGTGTTGGTACATAATGATTCGACCGAAGCACATAATCCAAGTGAAAATGCGCTTGAGACACTGGAGAGAGTCTTACATCATTTCGATGCATCACCGGAAAAGGCGAGGACGACAATTATTGCCATCAATTTAGGTGTCTTGCATAATTTTTATCATCTTCAAAAATCTAAAGGGCGTTTTAATCAAGTGACGTCTTTTATCGATCGAAGTGAAGTGTTTGCATCAGCCGCGAGTAACGGAAAAAGCGAAGGGCATTTCCATCTACTTAATTTCTCTGGAGAACAATTTTATGAAGTGACGTCGAATGGGGCCACTTCTAGAGTTTGTTTGGAAATTATCCGACGTATCACAGCGAAGGATGAAAAAAATCCATTTTATAAATCATGGTTAAAAGATATTCAACAAGAAAATGTAACGGCGGCTCATCAGAATTTTGAGTTGTTGCAACATGAATCTGTACAACAAGCAGTAGTCAAAGCTTTAGTCGAGGCGATGATTAAGCAAAAAGTAATCATATCTATGCGGGCTTTGTATAACTTCATTTACGATATCATCGTACCGGTAAAGATGACGACGGCTATCTCTTCACTTCAAGAACATATTGATGCTATGTTACCAAATCTTTTATTCGCACACCCTGACCGTTCTCATCTTCTTCATATTTTACATGAAGTTGACCCTGTGAAGATGCGCCTTCAACATTTCGATATGATGTTGACACGTTTCATCATGACTGAACATCCTGAAAGAATGGTTAAAGAAATTCTGGGTGATCGAGCATTGGATGGTGTATGGGAACGTCTATCAGAAGCTTATGGTCGTGAGACACAGCTTGCATTCGCACGTCTGTTGATTCGTAACTATGCTTTACTCTATCCAGAAAAAATTGATGATATCTATGAATCATTCGTCCAGCTATTATTTGCTTACTACACCGGGGACGAAGAAGGTATGGGCGAGGTCTTTGAACTATTAAACAACGTATTGTATATGTGGAAAGGTTCGCCGCGCGATGGTTATATATACATCGATCCACCGAATAAACGATTCCGTATGGCCATCACGTTGAAAGTCGAAGAAAGTGTCGACGAAGAAACGTATGGGATGGCTGAAGGGCAGAATATCTTAACTCGTTTTGAGCCTTCGGTCCGTATCGGATATCAACAAGATGCGACAAATCACTTATTTGATTTGGATTATTCTTTGTTTGCTTTACTGAAAAAAGTAGCATCCGGCTACCGTCCTACAAAACAAGATGTACAAAATGCACTTCAATTTGCTGAATTTCATGAAAAGCTAATTCAAGGGGCAGACAAGACGAATAAATTATTGCTTGTCCATACACTAGATTACTCGATGCTAGAAATTTCAAAACCAAAATTCTCAAAATCACGATACGAAGTAAAGAAGGTGAAGTAAATGTATCAACTTAAGAAGGAAAGCATCCGGCGTTTTGCAGGAAAAGGTGGAAAATATGTTTTTGCACGAAGAAAGAACGTCTATCTTCTGCCTTTTCCTACCCGAGAGCCAGAGCGTGTGAAATTTGAGAACGGTTTTTTATCAGTTACCGGTGCATTCGTACGGATGATTAAAGGGAAATCTGCAGAAATCGATTTAAAAAGTCAGTCTTTTGATGACGTGCTAAGACTAGGAAAATTCGACGATGATGAGTCTAAGCAACTGTTTGAGTACTATCTAGAAGAATCAAATCATGACGTAACAAGTCAGCGAATCGATAAAATTGAGCAATTAGAGCGGGTACCTCTTTCGGAAAATGAACGAGAACAAGTAGGGGAAATCGACTTTGCTCGGTATCTATATGACACATATGCGAGAGAAAACCGAACTGTCTTACATGACCACTTCCAGACGACTGAGGAAATGGATATCATCACTACAGTACTCATGGAGCAATTATCTCCAGTAGCGCGCTACGATCAAGGAGAAGAGACATATCGCTCATTATTTCCTGGACTTGAGGAACGTTTTCAAGAGGACGTAGCACATATGCGGCGTAATCCAAAATTTCTAATCGAGAATCTGTCAGCATTACTTGTTCATTATGCATTCACATCGATTACACAAACTATCTTCAAAGTGAACAAAATTGGGCATTTTGAGGCGCACCATCTTCAACCTTTATACTTTCTTCTTCGATGGGAAAAGGGAGCAAAATGGCGTGAAAATTATGAGAGTGGATACAGATTGATTAAGTACGGACTGGAACATTTCTATGCGCATGAGCATGCATTGAATATTTTATCGATGAACGATTTTATTGGTCATGATAAGAACCGTCTATACCATGACTACTTCGAGTTTTTCGCTGAAAAACCAGAAGGGAGACAACCATTCATATCATCGATTTATGAATGGTTAGAAGAAGAATATGCTACTTGGACGAAACAGGATGTACCACACAATTTAGAAGGAAAAACATTGCGGGATGCCTTCGAAGATTTACATCGAACGATTCGGATGGGAGTATCGAAAGAATTGAATTCCCGATATCCGAAGACACTTGAAATGCTTGTAAAACAATTCTATCGGAAAAATGGTGGTTCACTTGGAACGTTATTATCCTTGTCACAAGAACAGTTATTGATGCTGGTTGCAGTATCAGTAAAAGAGGAGCGAATCGAACTACGTGAGCTATGGAAGCGGCTCGAAGAACGAGGTGTTTGGTTCGACTATAATTCGAAAGAAGAAGTCGTTAAACTACTTGATAAATTGAATTATTTGGAAAAGAAAAGCGATAGTGGGGATGCTCAATATGTCAAATCCATTCTTTAATCATATTAGTCAACAATTGAATCGCTTCTTTCAGCAAGAGGCACTAAATCAACAAACGGATCGATATTATGTTCACTTGCCCTCTAGGAAACACGTCGTAGAAATGTATAATGCACTCTCCAATTTATCGACGAGTAAACCATTTCAGTACCGTCATCCATCTGGAACACGAACGTATGAGACAATTTCCTTAGAATACGGCAGTCAAAAATTCGTTATTGCTGCAACAGGGATTGATACGAGTATCGACTTCTTAGTTACACTTCGAAATGAGATGAGTGAACAAAAAGGAATTTGGAAGGGAACTTCTCTTGTCCTTCTTTCCGACACGCTTAATGACTCAATTCGTGGCGGTGGACGGAATCTCATGAGTGAGGGACTTCCACTACACGTCAGTCAAATGGTCAAGAGTATGGATGAGTTGCTAGAGGTCAGTCGATTTTCGAAGGTAGAACAAGCCGCCTTCATGCATTATCTAAAGAATCGTGAACAAACAACGCGTATGCAAAATACATCCTTCCTTGATTTCGAGGAGACGCTTGCTTTACTAGAAAAGGGGAACTTAGAACAAGCGGATTATCGTGCGCTTCATTA
Source organism: Exiguobacterium sp. s168 (assembly GCF_018619035.1). NCBI lineage: Bacteria > Bacillati > Bacillota > Bacilli > Caryophanales > Exiguobacterium > Exiguobacterium sp. s168. The sequence continues at coordinate 28,915 of NZ_JACSNE010000031.1, forward strand.
CTTCCAAGATAGTGGGCTTGGTATCTTATTAGAAGAGCAAGCACGGTATGAAGTGAACTCAAGAGAATGGATGAAACGTGAACGAGAAATCGACCGACGTCTTGACGTGAATACTCGAAAGCATGAAGAAATAGGTCGGTTAGTCGAGATGGGGAATGCAAGAGATCGTTTAGAGGAATTGTATGACAAAGGGGCTTCGACCTTAAGTGATGATGAAAAGTGGTATGTACAGGATTTCAATAAGATTCTTGAGTGGGAGGAGGTCGCTTCCGAGAAGAAAGTAATTCATTTCGAGGCAAACGGCATTCAAGTATCAACGGATGATATAACACCAATCGAGGAAGTCCATCTCGAGAAACGACCTAAGGCAGATACAACAGCCGGACGACGCGAATGGAATCTATTGTTATTTGCTCCTTCACATGTTTCGACTATCGAACTAAAGTTACCATTTGACCGTCACGTTAGTAATCGGTTCATCTCGACAGGAAATGCTGTATCGAGCGGACACTCAATTCGAGTTAACATTGATGCTTCATCAGGTGAAACGTTGTTCGAGCGAGTGGTTTACAAACACGAGAATAAAGCGGCGAGTACGTATAAATTTAATATTGCCATCTTACGTTGTCCGAAGGAATGGTTAGTACCTCATTTTTCTTCTTTCCAAGTCGATACGACACCTAAAAGCAAACAGGCAATCCGGTTGAATTTTGATGGAAGAGGTGTTCGGATCGGCGAAGGAGAAACAGAAATTCCTGTTCTAGTAGATGATGAGACGGTAACTATCGATGAAGGAGCTATCTTACTTTTTAAAGGTGAACAAATCGAGGAGCAGGATGAGTTTCGATTCCGAATCTCGGATGGGCGAACTTCGATGCCAATCGTCGTTAAAGATATTGCAATCCGTTCGATTCCATTGGAAGGTTCGAAGTTATGGGAAAAGAAACGTCAATCTCGTTCTTCTTTTAAAATGCTTGAAGATGGAAAGCGTGTCGAAATTGATAATCTACCTTACACGATTTATGAGAATGACCGCCGTTATTTGATGATGGAGAAAAACTGGACGAATACAAAAATGCGGTCTGCTGCAATTCGTTTGGATGAACTGGAGGAAGTTGAATTAGAGCTTCCACACACACTTGAAGAGATATACATGGAATTTTTACAAACTATCGAGCGAAAAGGCGGAATGCCTTCCTTGATTCACTATGATGAAGAAATGATTACGGTGGGAACACGATATGTCGGTGCATATCTCGATAGCATCGAACAAATAGAAAGTTCACAAGTCATGATAGACGCAGAACGAAATCTTTTCCGTCTGGGAATGATTCGGGAAGGGAAATCCGTATATTTCTCACCTTTCGCTCCATTAAATGTCGCCTATCAGCTGCAGGTATCGGCAGAATTAGCTGAAGAACAAGTTGATGCAAATATATTGCGGCGTTTGAAAGCAATGTATGTTGTACCCTATCTAAAGATGCAAGATGATTTATACATGCCGATTGATGAAAGTCGAATGGCAGAGTGGCACTTATATCGGCCGAGTGAAGAGGCGTCTGTAGGAGAAACAAGCAGTTATTTAGCTAAAATCGTTTCAGAGAAGATGACACAATTCGTTGATCATTATGAATATCTATTCTCTATTGATGAAAAAGCTGCACTTCGTATCAACGTCGTAAATATTGCGAATGATCGTGAAGTTCTTCGTGGTATCGTGGATTGGCTTAAAGGTCAAGTGCGTCAGTCAGGTCACTTGGATGCATTACGCCACATTGAGGTGACTTCTTATAAACTAGATGAAAAAACGTCCAGTGTCTTCGATGAACTGAACGAAGCGAGTTCGGCATCAATTTTCAAAGAACGAACCGGTATAGATTTCGCGACAAAAGATTTTGAAGCGGATGAGGTGATGGTCGCTTTCCAGTCTGCGATTCATTATATGAAAAAGGATTTTGAAGAAACGATGGAGTATGCGCATGTAACTTTTTATAAGATGCGAAACGAAGAGAACATATCACGTCAATTAATGACGAGTTTACCGAGTAGTATGAATCTTAATGGACTATTCACGACGAGTGTCTCTTCACGAACGGACAGTAGTGGATATCGTTCAGGGTATGGAATCGGTGAAAGTGACACGAGAAGAACGCAACTGACACGTTTTGGTTATCAGATGAACGAACTTATCGCCAATATGCAAGGAGGCGGACATGATGCATACACTAAAGGTATTGCGCTCGCAATGCACGTGCGTACCGAGAGTGAACGTTTCTTAAAATCTCTCTATGAAAGCGCACATTGGGTGACATTCATTGATCCGTCGGTAGATTTGAAATATTTCCAAGAATCTTCCGACCATCTCGTCATTGTTCATTACAGTGACCAACTGTCCTCATCGAGTAGTTACGATGCAATCACAGTAACTGATAAATCGAACCTTTACTTCAATGTCATCGAAGAAATCATGCAGAGTCAGCAGGTAGAGATGACGAAAGAGGCGATTCAGAACGTCATTCTTGCATTCAATACTTTTAATGGAGAATGGTTGTTACGGGCTGTCCAAAATCGTAGCCATGATAAGCGTGAAAAGATGAGTCTGGTCTCAGCGATAAAAAGAATCTTACTACATGTTGACCATCCAAATATTCGATGGGTACCTGTTGCGATGGAGGAAATTGTAAGGGTGACTGGGAGCGTAGGACTTAGTAGAAAAGATGGATTGTTCTCAGGCAAAACGATTGGTAGACGTGGGAATTGTAGTGATGATTTAATGTTGATGGGTCTTGAACAAGTGGGTGGTCGACTTAAATTACATCTTTATCCGGTCGAGGTTAAAATTGGTTTAAATGAAACACCTATCATTGATAAAGGAATTTCGCAGGTCAAAGAATTAAAACAACGCTTGCATGATTATCTTGTTGCAGACGAAGGTTTCGATGCGCGGTTCCTAAGAAATTATTTTGCTCGAATCTATCTCAATAATCTTGACAAGATAAAGCATAATGAGGTTTGGCCAGAACGCGATTATACAGTATCAGGTGAAGAAATCGACGGACTCTTGAATGACGATTTTGATATTACGAATGAGCTTGAAAAAGAATTCGGTGCAGGTTTTGTCGTCTCTTTCCGTAAAGCAGCAGAAGCATCAACGAGTCAAAGACGAGACGGTGTAGTGGTGCTTGAATATCCAGAATATGAAGGCTATGCTACTCTTGCATATTCAATGAAAGAGCTTTCGGAGGGTGTGGTGATTAAATCGCCACCGAAGCTGCCAGTAGTGACACCGCCAGTAGTGACACCGCCAGTAGTGACATCGCCAGTAGTGACACCGCCTGATAAAGAGATACGTCCTTGGATTGGGAGAAGCTTAGGTAAAGCAGTTCATTGGGAGTTCATGGATAAAAATTTATCGAATCGTCATTTGCTAATCGGTGGAAGATCAGGTCAAGGGAAGACTTATTTTATTCAATCAATTTTGCTTGACTTAGCTAACAGTGGACAATCGGCACTTGTGATAGATTATTCAAGTAGTTATACGTTAACACAACTGGATGAAGTTTTTTTAAAGCGAATGGAAGGGAAGCTGACGGAACGCATTGTTTATCATGAAGGATTCCCGTTGAATCCATTCCGTCGTCGTGATAAAGAAGTTGTGGGACGGATTGAGAAAGAAAAGCCTAATGAAGTGGCGACACGTGTCGCGGATGTATTCCAAGCTGTCTACAAGACATTCGGTCCACAACAGAAGAGTGCGCTTTATGAAGCGACGAAACGTGGAATCATCAAACATGGCGACCATATGAGAATGGAGCATTTATTGAAGGAAATCAAGGAGTTGGATATAGCTACTTCAAGCGTAATCGCATCGATTACAAGTAGATTGACACAATTTGTTGATATGGATCCATTCGACTATGAAGCAGAAGATAAATGGAAAGAATATTTTGGACCAGGCGGAAAGGTGACCGTCATTCAACTCGCTGGTTACGACCAAGATGATATTAAGAAATTAATGACGGAATTCATTCTATGGGATTTATGGTACTTTACACAAGATGGAACAAAGGATGAACCCATTCCAGTTGTATTAGACGAAGCACAAAATTTATCATTTACAGATGGTTCGCCGGCAGCAAAAATTTTACGTGAGGGTCGAAAATTTGGTTGGTCAGCATGGTTTGCGACTCAAACTTTTAATAACTTCGCAAAAGATGAATTATCAATTTTAGATAATGCTGGGACGAAGATATATTTTTCTCCTGCTGAAAGCGAACTCAAAATTCTTGCGAGTCGAATTGGTATGGCGAATCCGGATGATTTACGCCAATTGCGAAAAGGACAGTGCCTCAGTGTAGGGCATTTCCTTGATGAGCAAGGTCGTTCATATAATGGTCAGCATATTGTAGATATACCGGCATTGAATGAGAAGTGATCAAGCATTTTTTGAAAATCAAGGAGGAAATATTATGTCTGTTCCACTAAAAGAAATAGTATTAGAGGCGATAGAACAACGTTACGACTGCTCATTATCCTTGATTGGACAAAAACGTATTATTTATCAAGGGGTAACAAGCGAGAATAAAACGATTAAACTTTGTACACCGGAGACGAAGTTATATAAAGAAGAGCATGGATGGTTTGATTTAACTACAAAGCAAGTAGATGAGTTGGATCAAGCAGATATTTCGATTATGGCCATTCGTGTTGAAGGCGGAAAAGTATATTATATTGAATTTAGAAATCTACGTCGCTTGATGACGGAGGAAATTACTCTTGATTACTCAAATGATGCAAAATGGAGATTCTATATTTGGGAAAATCATATTAAGTTGCGAGGTAGTGACGAGAAATTCTATGTAAGTGGAGAAATAGTAAGGACTATACAAGCAGTTTGAGAAGTAATGGTTATGAAGGCTGACATCGTTTTTGCGAAGTTAGCCTTCATTTCATAAACAAGAAATTAAAGAGGGGAAGCTGAGATGAGCAAATCGAATTTTATTATATGGATGCAAGAGACATCGACCGTTTCGTCACAATCAATCAAGAAATATGCTTTTGCTATCGATAGTGTCTCTAGAGAGCTAGATTCATATGGGCTGTCTAATGAAAAGGAGCTATTCGATATCGAGTCTGAAGAAATGATTAGAAAAATTATGGAACATCCAGATTTCATCGATAAGAACAGACGTGGAAATAATATGTATGGTGCGGCATTGAATCATTTATTGAGATGGAAACAAGAACTTGAAGTTAGAGAAATAGAGGATGAGTACGCATATGAGATGCGTGAGTTTCACCAGTATTTGCTAGCGGATTCTGATAACGGAATCAGGATGGAAGAGGCTCCTAAAACAACACCTAAAAAAATCATTGTTCATGGAAGAGAGGTCTGGTTCCGTAATCCGAGATATGCTAGAGAGGCACTGGAACGAGCTGGATACTTATGCGAATTGGATGGAACGCATCAGTTGTTCGTATCCAAATTTACTGAAGAAAATTATGTTGAAGCTCATCATCTCATTCCGATACAGTTTCAAAATAAATATAAGAATAGCTTAGATACACATGCTAATATCATTTCTATTTGTCCAATGTGCCATAGAAAAATTCATTATGGTACATTTGAAGAGATTCAAAATATGATTAAAAGATTATTTGACAGTAGAAAAGCTCGCCTCAACTCTAGTGGGATAGATTTAACTATTGATGAATTATATGATTACTATAAGCAGTGATGTAAATCACTAAGAAGGACAATTCCTGAAGTTTCTATACAGAAATTGTCCTTCTAATTTAAATTAAATTTTGTATTTTCTCCCATTCTTCCGGATTTTATCTATTACAATTTTTTCTACATCGATATTCAATTCACTACATAAAGTCAACGCGTAAATCAGAACATCAGCAATCTCTTCTTTAATATTCTCTTTGTTCTCTTTCCAAGCTTCTTCACTTGTCTTCCACTGAAAAGCCTCCAATAACTCAGACGCTTCGATAGATAAAGAAATCGCTAAATCTTTAGCGTTATGATATTGTCTCCAGTTCCGTTCATCCCGAAACTCATCGACTTTTTTTATTAAAGATTCAATTTCATTCATGAGTCATTCTCCTTTAGCTGTAATAGACGTTTTCGCAATTGCAGATTCGTAGCATAAAGATAAAGTCCTTTTACGCCTCGCTTCATCAAAACGTTTAATGAATTTAAAATAATATCTTCTTTGGCTTGTTCATTTTCTGTTTTACTTAAGTCCTGGCGCGAAACAAAGGCGCCTTTATCCTTATACTGTGTAGGATCAATGATTAGCTGCTGAGTCTCTTCGTCATATTGAATGGAAGGACCAAGCACAACACCTACGTAATTTAAATCAAATCCTTGAATTGTATAAATTGATCCAACTTCATTTATTGTTTCGGGTTGTTCTGCCCACGTTATATTTGAGTAACTACGATTCCAGGGAAGGTTGATGCCATCCTCGTCTACGTAATAGTCAGCACCATCTTTTTTATGAAGATAATCAAAGGTTGATACCATTCTTGAAAGCCCATATTTTTGATCTTTTTGAAAAATTGCTTGTTTGAATGCTTCGGGATCTTCGAAGATTTGAAAGTCATAGTTAGAGTCTGATGGTAACGGTAAGATTTCTCGTTCTACAAAACGATTGATCCAATGTAATGTTTTTTGACTAGCTTGCATCCGAAATTGTTTAGATAATCGTAACGTTTTCGTTGCGAAAGGACCGACGATTTCCTGAAGAGTAGTACGTCCCCAGTGGCTCTTGATTTTTAATACTTGTTTAGGATCAAAAATTAGAATAGTGACCTTACTACGTGTGATGATTTCGTTCAGCTGATTTTTTTGATGAAAGTTGTTATACGTATCTTCTTTTGTTAAGAGTAGGTGTGCTTCATCAATTAGTACAATGTCTACCATCGTGTTTTGATTACTCAATGTGTTTATGAATGGTGTAGGTTTTTGGAATTGTTTTTTCTTCAGGTTCGGTAAGCTTCCCGCAATCGATTTATACGTTTTTAGCATTTCACTATGATTAACAAGTAAGTAATTGTCTGTTTGATAAAGAGCGGAACTTGTATCTTTCGACAGGTCCTGGATTGTATTGAATAAAGAACTAAGCAAAACACTTTTGCCTGTCCCGGCATCTCCTTCAACAATAAATACATGATGTCCTGATTGTGTAATATTTATTTTGCAGTATTCTAGTATTTCTTGTTTTACTTCGAGTTGTTGCTCAGACAATTCACGATATGGAGAGAGTTTATAAACATCTTTATTGCGTAGGTGTTCAAGTGTTCCTTTAGCAATGCTTTCTTCACGCAATCGTTGCCAAATGTTTTCGAAGACCGTCTCATTAAAAAAGGACTTTTGATAATAATTATGAGTATAGCGAGAGGCTGTTTGACTGACGTTCTGCAACTTATAATGACCGTCAGCAATCAGAAAGTTGATCAAATTAGACTCTATGTTATAAGTGGCCGATTGGTTAAACTGCTCGTGTCCAATTAAAATTGTTTGATCAAGTTGTTTACGTCGAGAATCTTTTAAATGGGATTTTAATCTTTGATTTTTTTGAACCGTTTGCCCTACATATGCTTGTTCTTTAGTTGAACTGTACAATAGGTAAACGATTGGATAATCGTCTATAAAATCCGACTGCGTATTGATTACGTCACTATAAGTAAATTTACGTTTCTCGAAATAAAGATTTTTCACTGTATGAAATCCTCTCAAGGTAATGATAAATGATTCGGCTAACCTGTAATATAATGTAATTTACATAACTAAATAATACTATAAATTGTAATGTATATAGCATATGAATTTTTAACATGCTTTTTTAGGAGGACAAAGAATGGTGACAAGCTTATTTTTAGTTGAAGGACTCCCAGGCTCAGGCAAAACAACAACAGCTGAAGCATTAACTCGTGTACTACAAAATCAACAAATCAATACACGCCTTCATATCGAAGGTGATCTCAACCATCCTGCGGATTATGAGAGTATCGCTTACTTAACGATGGATGAATGGACGGATTTTCAAAGCAAGTACGCTTCACTCGATGTCTTACGATTTGCTGAGGTGTTCAATGACTACGTGCTAATATCGTATCGTCAGTGGCAGTCAAAACAGGATGTTCCTGAAGCAGTACTTGCGTTTCTGCAAGCAAGAGATATCTATGAACTACCATTTGAGTTATATCAGTCAATGATCTTTAAAAAGTGGGAAGCGTTCGTCGCTCAAGCGTTAACGACGGATACAACATATGTTTTTGAGTGCTGTTTCTTGCAAAATCCGTTGACGATGGGACTCATCAAATACGATCTACCGAAAGAGACGTTACGAGCGTATATTAATCGCTTAGCGACGATCATCGCGCCATTGCAACCAGTTCTCGTCTATGTTGATCAACCGGATGTAGAACGAAACTTCCGTAGAGCATTAAACGAGCGTCCACCAGAATGGGCGGACGGATTCGTATCCTATTACACGGAGCAAGCATATGGTGTGAATCACTCGTTATTAGGAGTGGAAGGGACGATTGCAATCTTAAGGGAACGAAAAGCATTGGAACATCAGTTGTTAAAAACGCTTCCCTTTAGAGTAGAGGTATGAACTGAGCCCTACAGTTTGGACAGTTTAATAAAAGCACCATTAACGTTTTAAGCTGCTATGAGATGGCTTCGGTATTGTACCGGAGT
>NZ_JACSNE010000032.1:0-32906 GCF_018619035.1 Exiguobacterium sp. s168
AGTCACGATTGACGAAGCTTGCGCTTCATTCGTTTTTGTATTCCGTAGAATACGTTTTTTGCCTCATCGTTCAGTTTTCAAAGTTCGTCATTGTTTGTTTTGAAAATGGTGGGCCTAAGTGGACTCGAACCACCGACCTCACGCTTATCAGGCGTGCGCTCTAACCAGCTGAGCTATAGGCCCGTCAAAGCAAACAAAATATGGTGCACCCTGAGAGATTCGAACTCCCGACCCCTTGATTCGTAGTCAAGTACTCTATCCAGCTGAGCTAAGGGTGCGATATGGTGCGGTCGAGAGGACTTGAACCTCCACGATGTTGCCACCACTAGGCCCTCAACCTAGCGCGTCTACCGATTCCGCCACGACCGCAAATATGAAATTAAAAATGGTGTGTCATGCAGGATTCGAACCTGCGACCCTCTGATTAAAAGTCAGATGCTCTACCAACTGAGCTAATGACACATAAAAACTGGGCTGGAAGGGATCGAACCTTCGCGTGCTGGAATCAAAATCCAGTGCCTTACCACTTGGCTACAGCCCAAAAATGGCGGTCCTGACGGGATTCGAACCCGCGATCTCCTGCGTGACAGGCAGGCATGTTAACCGCTACACCACAGGACCGCAATTTGAAGTTGTAAACAACTCTTTAAAAAGAAATGGTGGAGGATGACGGGATCGAACCGCCGACCCCCTGCTTGTAAGGCAGGTGCTCTCCCAGCTGAGCTAATCCTCCATATGGTGACCCGTACGGGATTCGAACCCGTGTTACCGCCGTGAAAGGGCGGTGTCTTAACCGCTTGACCAACGGGCCATATCGTAATTAATAATTATTCTCAAGAAACATTTTCACATAAGAGGTCTGGCGGAGATGGAGGGATTCGAACCCTCGCACCAGTTTCCCGGCCTACACCCTTAGCAGGGGCGCCCCTTATAGCCACTTGGGTACATCTCCAAAAGAATGGCTCCGCAAGTAGGATTTGAACCTACGACCTACCGGTTAACAGCCGGTTGCTCTACCACTGAGCTATTGCGGAACGTTACGTTCTGTTCGGAACACTTTTATATAGTAGCAACTTTTTTTCTTTCCGTCAATGCTTTTTTAAAAAAGTTTTTAGCGACGATAAGTTGTTTAGTTGCTGTCGTTTTGACGACTTCTATAATTTATCATGCTCCGAAATGAACGTCAACTACTTTTGTAAAAAATCTTTCCGCGACATCGACCACATCGATATCTTTCCGTATTCATGCGTCTTTTCCTTCTATATAATGTGCTGCATTTCTCACATTCGTAAAGATAGGATTTTTTTTCATCTTCTTGTCTCCTCGGACTGTATCGAAGCCCACCGTAGCGCTCTAACCATTCTTTAAAGTCTTGATCTTGATGACGGTGCCCCCTTCCTGCTAGATGTAAATGGTAGTGACACAGTTCATGAATCACGATTCCGCGGAAGACTTTCATGTCATCGATATATCGTTTATTGAAGTCTAAATGATGATCGCCTAAGAAGTAACGACCACCTGTCGTCTTCAGCCGTGGATTAAAATAAGCTTCATGTCGAAACGGTAAGGAAAATACGTCGAGCGAAAGTTGCTCGACGTATCGTTGTAATTGTTCATTCGTCATTTCGGCGGAACCAGTGTCAAACCAATCCGTCCCCGCTCTGGTTCAACATTCGTCACCCAGACCGTCACAATATCCCCAACAGCGACGACATCAAGTGGATGTTTGACACGCTTACGACTGAGCTTCGAGATATGAATCAAGCCATTCTCTTTCACTCCGATATCAACGAACGCACCAAAATCAAGAACATTGCGGACCGTTCCTTGGAACTCCATCCCGACTTGGATCATATCCATCGATAGAACATCTTGACGAAGTAACGGTTTATCGAGCGCTTCCCGTGGGTCACGCCCTGGACGTTGTAACGCTTCGATGATGTCACGTAGTGTCGGTTCTCCGATCTCGAGCGTCTGTGCCATCTCCGGTAATGACAATGTAGACAATTGTTCCCGCACCGCATCCGTTCCGACTTGTTCCAGCGTTAAGCCTAATGTCTTAAATAGATTCTCGACAGTTTTGTACTGTTCCGGATGGATCGGCGTCCGATCGAGCGGATGCGTCCCTTCTAAGATACGGAGGAATCCTGCTGCCTGTTCATAGGCCTTTGCACCAAGACGAGGGACTTTCAATAATTCCTGACGCGTCTTGAACGTTCCAAGTTCCGAGCGGCGTTCAACGATTTTTTTCGCTGTCGCCTTCGTGATTCCTGCGACGTAACTCAAAAGCGGTTCTGACGCTGTATTAACATCAACTCCGACTTGGTTGACGACCGTTTCAACGACAAAATCAAGTGTCTCCTTCAGTTTCGTTTGCGAGACATCATGTTGATACTGACCGACTCCGACAGACTGTGGATCGACTTTAACGAGTTCAGCCAGCGGATCTTGCAGGCGACGCGCAATCGAAATCGCGGATCGTTGTTCGACCTGAAGCTCTGGGAACTCGGTCCGGGCAATCTCTGAAGCGGAATAAATACTTGCTCCTGCCTCGTCGACGATCGTAAAGGCGATATCTTTTTGTCCCTTCATCCAGTCCGCAACGAATGCTTCTGTTTCCCGTGAAGCTGTTCCGTTCCCGATCGCAATCAATTCGATCCCGTATGTATCGACGAGCTGTGAAAGGGTTTGACGTGCTTCTTTTGCTTTTTGCTCTGACATCGTCACGTAGATGACGCCGACTTCCTTCATCTCACCTGTCGGATCGATGACCGCCCACTTACACCCTGTCCGGTAAGCCGGATCAAGACCTATCATGACTTTCCCTTTCATCGGTGGCTGCATGTAGAGTTGGCGGAGATTCTTACCAAAGACGTCAATCGCTTGGAGCTCTGCCTTTTCCGTCAGTTCATTTCGAATTTCGCGTTCGATGGCAGGAAAGACGGATTTTTTATAGCCCGTCGTGATCGCCGCTTCAACGATATCACGTTTCTTTGGCGTCAGTTGTGCGTATGAACGAAGCAATGTGGGTAAAACCTGTTGTTCCTCTAACACCACTTTCACAGAGACGATTTTCAATGCTTCCGCACGGTTGATCGCCAGAATCCGGTGCGGAACGATCTGTTGAATCCGCTCACTGTAGGCATAATACTGTGCAAAGACACCTTTTTCATCAACTGCATCCTTTTTCTGTTTCGTGACGATTTCTGCTGAACGGCGCATTTGCTTACGAATGAACTCACGCACCGTCGCTTGTTCGCCCCATTCCTCGGCAATGATCGATTGTGCCCCGGTAAGAGCTTCTTCCGGATCCAGCCCATTGCTCAACCGATGGAATGTCGCTTCATCATAGGCAGACTTGTCGCGGAACCAGTCAGCAAGTGGCGCAAGCCCCGCTTCCCTTGCAATTTCCGCCTTCGTCCGACGTTTTGGTCGAAATGGTAAGTAGATATCTTCGACTTGCTGTAACGTCGTCGCTTCTTCAAGTGTTCGACGAAGTTCCGGAGTCAGTGCACCTTGTTCCTCAATCTTTTCAAGGACGTCGCTCCGTCTGCTTTCAAGTTGCGTTAATTGTTTATGTCGATCGAGAATCGCTTTGATCGCGACCTCATCGAGTTCACCTGTCTGTTCTTTTCGGTAGCGGGCGATGAACGGAATTGTACCGCCTTCTTCCGTCAATTGTAAGACTGCCTTCACTTGCGCAGGACGTACATTCAATTCACTTGCGATTCTCTTTTCCATCTGCTTCACCTCTCATTCATTATACCGAAGAACGCATGGAAAAGAAAAAAGACTGACACGAGGTCAGTCTTTTGAGAATACTTCATTTGGTTCAACTTTGATCGCTTCACGCAACTTCTGCAAAGCGCGTCGTTGGAGACGGGAAACGTGCATTTGTGAAATGCCGAGTAGTTCGCCCGTTTCTTTTTGACTCATATTGCGGTAGTAGGCACATTCGAGAATCGAACGCTCGCGGTCCGTTAAGACAGCAAATGCCTTTTCAAGAATCAGACGTTGATCGACGGAGTCGTAGCCGTTTTCTTGATTCCCGACGAGGTCGAGTAACGTAACGGTACTACCTTCCTGATCTGCCTCAATCGAACTATCGACGGATAATGCTTGATAGCTTTTACCCATTTCAAGTGTTTCGAGGACTTCCTCTTCCGATACTTCAAGACGCGCAGCAATCTCATCGATACGCGGTGAGCGTTGCAACTCCGTCGTCAATTCTTCCACTGCTTTCTTGATTTTCGGTCCGAGTTCCTTGATGCGACGTGGAACATGGACGCTCCATGTCTTATCGCGGATGAAACGTTTGATTTCACCGATGATCGTCGGAACAGCAAATGACTCAAAACTGCGACCGAATTCTTTATCGAAGCGGCGAAGCGCTGCGAGCAACCCAATCATACCGACCTGAACAAGATCGTCATGAATTGGTCGACCACGCGAGAACTTCCGGGCCAAAGCTTCTACCAAGTCTGAATAACGCTCGAGTAATGCCGCATGCACTTCCTCATCTTGGTCGTCCTGCTGATACAAATCAATCAGTCGAAGTACTTCATCATCACTGTGATGGCGTTGTTGAGACTTTGCTGGCACTTTGACCCACCTCATCTCTATTCATATATTTTGTCATATGGACAGTGACGCCGTTCGCTTTCTCGATCGTTACTTGATCCATCAATGCTTCGATCATCAAGATACCGAGTCCTCCTTCATGCAAGGAGTCGAGATCGTGTGAATCTGTAATCGGTTCACTCTGGCGTTTGACCTCATCTTTATCGAACGTAATGCCGTTATCTTTGACGACAATCTCAAGACGATCATCCGGATAGACGTTGCATGTCAAGGCGATGCTACCATCTTCTTTTCCTTCGTACGCATGTTGAACAGCGTTCGCACATGCTTCTGAGACAGCGATCTTGATATCTTCGATGTCATCATACGTGTATCCCATCCGGTTCGCGACGCCTGAAACCGTCAAACGGGCAATGGCTACATATTCCGGTTTTGCCGGTAATGTCATGTTTAGTTGTTCGTTCTTCATTGCGTTCCACCTCTTACACCACTATCGATTGTAATGATGCTTGAAAGACCTGTGATTTCGAATAGACGACGGATGCGTTCAGAAACGCCGACGAGCGTGAACGATGTACCGTTCTTTTTCGCTGCTTTGAGTGCTCCGACGAACACGCCGAGACCTGTCGAATCCATGTAGTGGACTTCATCCAAATGGACGACGACATCGTTTGTTTCAACTGCCGGGACTAGTTCTTGGCGAAGTTTTGGTGCTGTATACGTATCAATCTCACCTGCGATATAAAGATGCGTCTGACCGTCAAGCTGCTCTGTTTTAATTGTTAAATCCATCTTCAAGTTCCTCCTCAAGGAAAATCTGTCTATGTGGTCTTACTATTCATACTACCTCATCCCTTTATAAAAAGGTCACTTGGGTATGTTTCCCCGAAGTGAAAACTTTGAAACCCATTTTATAAAAAAAGAGGTCAAAAAAAGTCGCATACGCTAGTATCGACTCTTCTTGTGTTGCGCTTCTATGTAAGTGCCTAAAAATCAACCAAGCCTAAGCTGATTGCGACGGCACTATTTACCTTCATCATCGTGTCTGGATCTAGATGTGTGACTTTATCCGTTAGACGGCGTTTATCAATTGTCCGGATTTGCTCAAGTAAGATGACCGAATCACGTTCTAATCCGTGTCGCTCTCGATATACTTCCACATGGGTCGGTAGTTTGGCTTTGTCGATCTGTGCCGTGATCGCAGCCACGATGACTGTCGGGCTGAATCGGTTACCAATATCATTTTGTAGAACAAGCACGGGACGAACTCCCCCTTGTTCCGATCCGACCACAGGTGACAAATTTGCATAAAACACGTCGCCACGTTTGACTATCAAAGCTTACACCCCGCTTACTTGACGTAGGAGTGAGAACTCCGCCTCCGTTTCAATCTGGAACATTTCGCCAACGATCGATAAATTGATTGCTGCCATTTCTTCGTAACCACGCTTCAATTCCTCACGTAGCTGACGCTTGCGTTCTTCGGTCGTATGGTTCGACTTCATCCCAATCGTCTCCTTCGCTACATTTCGCTCAACAAACTGCATTTCCCGTTGTTGGACCAAGATAATGGCACCTCCAGATTCACTGAAACCTTAACGAACGACTCACTTTCTACTTCAATATATCAGTCGAATTCAGAAAATACAATCAAAATTCAAACAAATAACATATTTTTGCCATCTTATTGATGTCTTGTACGAATCATTGACGTGGAACACGCTTCGAGAATTGACAGAGAACTTCATAGTTGATCGTCCCGAGCCAATGGGCTGCTTCCTCGATTGGTGCCCCTTCTCCAATTAAGATGACTTCCGTCCCAATCGGATATTCCCGCGGTAAACGAATCATGAGCCGATCCATGCAGACGCGACCGACGATTTCGCACGGCAGACCGTCTACGATCAACGAATAACCTTGGAACTTACGTGACCAGCCATCCGCGTAACCGATCGGAACGGTACCGATCCATTCATCCGTCGGCGCTGTATAGGTCGCTCCGTAACTGATCGTTTGTCCCGGTTCGACTTGTTTGACCTGCATGAGACGACTTTTCAGTGAAAACGCTGGTTTTAAGAACTCGTAATGTCCTGCCATCTCATCGGACGGCATCGCACCGTATAAGGCGATACCAACTCGAACGACGTTAAACGGCGCTTGACCTGCTAAGCGAATCGCAGCCGCCGAATTGGCACAGTGGACGTAACGGATGTCCGGTACTAGTGCGACATACGATAAAAACGTCTTGAGCTGGCGCTCGAATAACTGACTGTTCAGCTCGTCAGCAGTCGCGAAATGCGTATAGATGCCTTCGAGCTCGACGAGATCATCATCACATTCAGCAAGAATTCGCTTCAACTCATCGACGTGTTGCAGTCCGAGTCGTCCCATTCCCGTATCGATCTTGATATGCAAGCGGAGATGATCGATTTCCGTCAAATGACGTTTCGCTTCCTGAAGCCAATCGGCTGAAAAGACAGGCACGGCGACATCATAATTCGAAGCGACTGGTGCATGTTCTGGTAGTAAGGCTTCAAGCATCAGGATTGGTGCTTGGATCCCCGCTTCTCGTAACTCGATCGCCTCCTCGAGGAGTGCGACAGCGAGTAAGTCGGCTCCGTTCTCAAGAGCGATCTCAGCGACTGTCACTGCCCCGTGACCATAGCCGTCCGCCTTGACGACCGCCATCACCTGTTGTTCGCCCATCCGTGTTTTGATTTCGCGTATATTATGTGCGATCGCTTCCCGATCGACTTCAATCCAAGTTGGTCGGTACATCCCATTCCCTCTTCTCTAATAAGACTTGCGCAGATGCATAATGTTCTGAATGTGTGATCGAGACGTGGATGACGCCATCGAATGGTCCACTCATGATCGGTCGCCCCGTCTCATCGTTTAAGATTTCAACGTCTTGCCAAGAGACTTCTTTTCCGACGCCGGTTCCGAATGCTTTGACGAACGCTTCCTTTGCGGCGAAACGTCCAGCGAGATACTCGATACGACGGTGTCCCGAGAGCGATTGAAATCGTTCCTGCTCTGCCTGCGTCAAGATTCTTCCTACAAAACGTGGCTGGCGCTCAAGCGTTTGCTCGATTCGATCCAGTTCCACTAAATCGATTCCAATTCCATAAATCATCCAAGGCGCCTCCACAGTACTATTCTTCGCCATCTTCATATAGAATGAAGATGAAGCGAGGTGTTGTCATGTTTAGTCGAACGGAAAACCTACAAACGTTCACACGTTCTTATCCGGTCGTTTCGTTGTTCATTTTAATCCAAGTCGCCCTGTTTGTCATCGAACAGTTGGGCCCACTCCTTAATCTGACATTCTCTCCTCTAAATGCAGGGGCATCCATCAATCTCTTAATCGAACAAGGTGAATGGTGGCGTGTCGTCACAGCAACGTTCTTGCATTACGATTTTTGGCACATTGCGTTCAATACGTTTGCTCTCGTCATCTTCGCTCCACCGCTTGAGCGGATGATCGGTCATGGTCGATTTGCTGCCTTTTATTTGCTCGTTGGTACGCTTGCGAACATCTTGACGTACTTCACGAAAATCAATGAACCGTTTTATGGGCAAGCTGGAGCATCTGGTGCCATTCTTGGTTTGCTTGGTTTTTATGTCTACTTGAGTCGCTTCAAGCGGACGGTCATCATGGCAGACGATACACGTCTTGTGTATATTTTCACTGCGGTCACGGCAGTCTTTACGTTGCTTGGATCGAACGTCGCTGTTTTTGGTCACTTGTACGGTTTCGTCCTCGGATTCCTCTTCGGATTCGTCTTCGGTAATCGTGCCGTTCCATTCACACGTCCGTTCCAAACCGGTCGTCGTACGAGCGGTGGTCCTGTCTTCGTCAGCGGTTCTGGTCAACTCGGCCGTGTATTCTTCTACATCATCATCGCGTTTGCTGTACTCGGATTATTCTTCCGCTACTTGTAAACCGTCATAAAAAAGGGACTCACGCTTTTAGCGCGAGTCCCTTTTTTAGCTTATTTGCGAAGAACTTCTGCCAAGTCCTTCACATCATCAATCAGGTTATGGATCGTTTCCTGATTGTCCGTATAGAGTGCTTTTAATTCTTCAAAACGTCCTTTTGGATCTTGTTTGACAGCAGACAATTGTGTTCCTGCGCCGCTGAATGTCCGTTTCACTGCTGCGAACTGCGCTTGACGCGTATCTTTATGCAGTAGTGATAAAGTAGCGCCGACAAGTGCGCCACCAAGTGTTGCTACGACAAAATAGTTCTTCTTCATCTGTTACTCCCCCTGCATCTCACTCATTTGTTGGTGGTACGATTTGATACCGTTTCATGACGGGAGAAGGCGCGAACGACTTCCCTGCCTCTTCAGCATACTGGTCTACCGTGAGACGTTCAACTGATTTTGCATAACGAGCCCCGTCCCCTGTCTCATAGAACTGGATCAATAAGACAAGATCCGTTCCCTTCTCGACACGTCCAATCCGAAATGCCTGGAAACCACCATATTCTGCTCCAATGACTTTCGGATTCGACATCACTTGATGTACGAATAGATCCCCGCTATTTTGATCTGCCGGAATCGACCAGTAGAAGAGACTGCCTTCATCCGAAAAGTTGCCACGTGATTCGAGCAACGTGTAGGTATTGCCGCTTTGAAAAGGTGATTTCGAGTCCGTCTCCATCCAGAGGATGGCATCGCCGCTTCCGCTAGCGACACGAATATGAGCATCACGGGAACGAATTTGTTCAACGAACGAACCGCTACCGAATGTAATCGAAAGTTTAGATGGCATCACAGGCCTCCGCAAGTTGAAAGTCTTTTTCCGTCAATCCGTTTTCATCATGAGTCGTCGCCGCAAGTGTGACATTTTTATAATCGATCACGATCCGTGGATGATGATTCAAATTTTCCGCAACACTCCCGACTTCTTGTACGAAATCCAGTGCTGCAGGAAACGATGCGAGTGTATAGGTCCGGACGATTTCATTATCGACGACACTCCAATCCTGCAACCGCTCCAGGCGCTCTTCCACTTCGTATTCATTCAACCTAGCCATCCCTTTCTCCTCCTCTACTATCATTTTCGTCCTATACCTTATACCCCATTCTTTTACTTCTCTATACCTGTTTGTATCCGATTTCTTCCTTTTGCCTTCTGTGTGAGATAGAGTACAATGTGAAAGAGAACACTAATTCAAAATCGGAAAGGGGCTTACGCATATGCGCGCTCTGATTGTCATTGATTACACAATCGATTTCGTTGCTGACGAAGGAAAGCTGACTTGCGGGAAACCAGGACAAGCGATTGAAGAACGGATCGCTACGTTGATGGAGGAGTTTTCAACGGAAGATTACGTCGTCATCGCCAACGATATTCACGAGGAAGGCGATACGTTCCACCCGGAAACCGTCCTCTTCCCACCTCATAATATCCGCGGAACACATGGACGTGATCTGTTCGGGAAAGTCGCAGCCATGGCACGGGTCGCCGATCACATCATCGACAAGACGCGTTATAGTGCGTTCGCCGGGACGGACCTCGATTTACGCTTGCGTGAACGCGGTATCCGCGAAGTCCACCTCGTCGGTGTCTGTACGGACATTTGTGTCCTTCATACAGCTGTCGATGCCTACAATCTCGGGTATCGTATCGTCGTCCATGCCGATGCAGTCGCAAGCTTTAACGCGACGGGTCACGACTGGGCGCTTACACACTTTAAACAATCGATCGGCGCAGAAGTCGTCGGCGAATAAGAAGGGATCTGTCCGTCATGTTACAACGTAATCTTGCACTCCATACCGATCTGTACTTACCACGGTGGATGTATATCTATTGGAAAGAAGGACGTCATAATGAACGCGCCGTCTTTGATGTTTACTACCGTTCGAATCCGTTCGCAGGAGGCTATGTCGTCTTTGCGGGTCTCGAAAATATCATCGAGTATATTCAAACACTCCGTTTCACGGAAGAAGATATTACGTACTTGCAAGAGATGATCGGCTTCCCGGATGAGTTCAAGGATGAACTGCGTCAGTTCAAGTTCAATGGCTCGATCTCAAGTGTCAAAGAAGGCGAAATCGTCTTCCCGAACGAACCACTGATTCGGATCGAAGCACGAATCTTTGAAGCGAAACTCTTACAGACTGCGATTCTGAACATCGCGAACCACGAATCGCTCATCGCGACGAAATACGCACGTATTCGTCAATCGGCTCCCCGTGCGAAGTTCCTCGAAGCTGGTGCTCGTCGCGCGCAAGGAATCGATGCCGCTTACTTCGGAACGCGCGCTTCATACCTGGCTGGTTTTGACGTCACAAGCCTTGCTTCAGCAGGACGCGACTTCGGCATCCCGTGTGGCGGAACGATGGAGCACGCCGACATTCAATTCCACGATGACGAATTGACGGCATTTCGGACATTCGCTTCTCATTATCCGGATCAGGCGACATTACTCGTCGATACGTACGATACGCTCAAGAGTGGTCTTCCGAATGCGATCACGGTTGCGAAAGAACTCCAAGCCAAAGGACATAAACTACGCGGCATCCGAATCGATTCCGGTGACTTATCCTACTTGTCAAAACGTGCCCGCAACATGCTTGACGAAGCCGGATTCCCGGAAGTCGATATCGTTTTATCGGGTGACCTCGATGAATACGTCATCCAGGACTTGCGTATCCAAGGTGCCCAAGCCAATACGTTCCTCGTCGGAACACGTGGCATCACGGCCTACGAACAACCGGCTCTTGGGATGGTCTATAAACTAGTCGCGCGTGAAGTAGATGGCGAGCTCGCACCCGTCATTAAAGTATCCTCGTCAAAAGCCAAGACGACGACGCCTCACATCAAGGAAGTCTATCGCATCATCGATCCGGTGACGGATAAGTTCAAAGGGGACTACGTAACGTTGATGGACGAAGATCCGTCGACACTTGAAGCTGTCGACCTCATCGACGTCCGGGACCCATCGTTCCGAAATCGCATCGAACAGTTCAAGGTCGAGCGGTTACTTGAACCAATCTTCAAAGATGGAGAACTGGTCTATACGGTCCCAACGATTGAAGAGAGTCGCCACTTCCACGAAACACAGATCGGTCGTCTGTGGGAAGAGTACAAACGGCTGCGTTTGCCAGAAATTTATGCTGTCACATTCAGCGATCGTCTCTGGAAGCTCAAACTCGACATGATTCGGGATACCCGACTGGCGAGTGGTTTAAAATAAGACGCCAAAAAGCGCCGTTCCTCCCCCCTCAGGAAGAACGGCGCTTTTTCTCATGTTAATCCTGCTTCGTTTCCGACAGGTGTCATTTCTGTTGGCGCTTGTTCCATCTTCTTACGAAAGTACCACGCGAAGCCGAGTGCACCTCCGATGAAGACGATATACGTGATGCGTTGACCGAATTCAGCTAAGGAATCCGCGTAGAAAATACTGATTAAATGATCACTTCCACTAATGAGTAGCAAACAGGCAATCAGGAGCGCAATGCGATATGCAAGCGTCGGGCGGTCTGTCGGTTCAGCATGCCAATACATGATGATATGGTGGGCAAGTAGAACGATACCCAGGATTCCTAATATTCCAATGAGTACTTGCGGCATAATGAACGATCCTCCTGTTTAGTAGTATCTAGTCTTATTTAAACATAGTTCATACGAATTTCGTCAGGAAAAGTTTCCCGTCCCCCATTCCTCACGGTATACTGTAGGAAAATCGTAAGCGAACAAAGGAGGGCATTTTTTCATGAAAACCTTTAAGTTATGCACGTTACGCATTTTAATGGACGAATCAGGACGTGATACGACGATTCCCGTCGCCATTCAGGACGGATTGACGGTCAGTACCGAACAGACGGCACAGTGGGTTGCAGAAATCGTCGTTCCTCCGATGGATCAGCCGATCGTCGATGAATTGTTCACAAAACATTTACGTGCTTTGATTGAAATCACGATCTCACGACCTGATAATGATCCTGCCGCGATGATCGTCACGCCCCTTGAACGGACTGCCTTAAGCGAACACGTCTCGTATGTCTTCACGGGTAAGATGGTCATGATGAAGAATGATTTATCTGAATCAATCCTACGCGAAGTCGTCGAAGATGGATTCGCTGGCGAAGAACTCGTCCAAGAATATAAGGATCGTCGTTCGAAGCGCGGCGCGCATATTACGAGCATTGCAAAGGAAACGTTCAAGCAGTATCTAGCAGAACACCCGAAAGCGCCAGTCTCTTAAGGTTTTTCGACCTCGTCCGTGATGTGATCCGCTACGTTGATTCGATCAATCGTATAGTGATCCGTATATTGGATATAATTCGCACACGCGTTTTTCAAAGGTGTCCGGTAACTGAACGTCGCATCAATCGATGATAAAGCTGCCTTAATCGTATGCGAGTGACAGACGATCAAGATCCGTTTGCCCGCATGCATGCGTGTCACTTCCTGTAGCGCCTCGAACACGCGATCCTGGATGGCTTGTTCCGTTTCGAGACCTGGCACAAGTGTCGTATCGTTCGCTTGAACGGCCTCGTAAATCGCTGCGACCGGTTCACCAGAGGCGGCACCGAATTCGCGTTCGACAAGTCGCTCGTCTGTCGCCGTAATCGTCAAACCGACAGCACGCCCGATGATTTCCGCTGTCTCAACAGCACGGGACAACGGACTTGCTAATAAGATATCCCATTTTTCATTCGCTAGATAAGCGGCGCTGAGTTCCGCTTGTCTTCTTCCTGTTGCATTCAACGGTATATCTTCTCTTCCTTGAATCCGTTCGTTTAAGTTCCAATCCGTCTGACCATGCCGCACTAAACAAATTTCAGTCATGTCTCTGTCTCCCTCATTTAAGAAATATGACTGATTGTATCATGTTTTCCATTCGGAAGTTGTCGCGGTGGCAACAGTAGCACCTGACAGGTGAAACGTTCAATTCGTTCGAGCAATCGCTCGATCTTCAATGGATTTTCCGTCTGAGCAAAACTGGCAAGCGAATGGGTACCGTTCGGAAAAGAAAATAAACGGACATCAGCTCCGACATCGGCTCCTTTTTCGACGAAATGGAGTGCTTGCGAAAAGGGAACGATTGGATCTTTTTTGCCATGCAAGAGCATGATCGGTGGGGCATCCGAAGATAGGTGTGTGACCGGTGAGACGTGTGTCATCAGCTTGCGCCATTCTTCCCGTCCACCCTTATAGAACTTAATGTGGGCGATCCAAGTCTGAATGAAATTAAACAATAAAAAATTCGTCGGCGGATATAAAGCGATGACACCACTGATCAATGGCATGTGGCGTTCATCACGCTCTCCGACAAAAGCAGTTGGGGCAAGTGCCGTCGTCAACATGAGTGCGGCTCCGGCAGAGTCTCCCCATACCATCATCCGTCCTCTTAAGATACGAAGGTCCTCTGCTTCCTTGTTCAAAAAACATAACGCATCCCGTACATCCTCGAGGTTATCCGGAAAATAACTGCCCTCTTCGAACAAACGATAATCGATGCTACAGACGGCAACTCCGAGTTCAAGTAGGCGGTCAACGATTGGATTAAAGCAGAACATATCGTCCCGTTCTCCACGAACGAATGCACCACCGTGTGCGTAGATGGCAACTGGAAACGGTCCTTCCCCCAGCGGATAATAGAGATCGAGCTGTAAGGTGCGGTCCCCCACCTGTTTATAGATGAGTGTCCGCGGTGCAAGTTGTTTTTCTGTGAGTGGCAAGGCGGGTTCGGTCCACCGAAGTAATGCACCGTAATTGTTCCAGATGCTCGCTCCCGCTGCTGCTGTCGTCAATAATGCAGCTCCCCCCATTAGCCATGCAGTTTCACGTTTCACTTGATCACCTCCAAAAGACGTGCCAGTTTCTTCACTTTATTATCCTTTTACCCCGTTTTAAAAGAAGTCGAACGTCTTGGTATTCGTACTTGACGCTTCATCGGCGTTCCGCTATAGTGAGAAAGTCCAAATCGGAATAGTTACGTTTTAATAATGGAGGTATCATATAATGAAAAAAATCATTCCCGCTTTAACAGTTGCCTTCGCGAGTGCAAGCGTCCTCGCGGCTTGCGGATCAAATACCGATTCATCGACTTCAGATAGCAAACAGACAGAAGTCTACGCATCAACGTTTGCGACGGCTGCTATCGCCCGCGAAATTGGTGGCGATCAAGTCAATGTCAAAATGATTGTACCACCTGGAGCGGATCCCCATTCTTACGAACCAACATCAAAACAACTCACTGAGATTGCTAAGGGCGACTTGTTCCTCTTAACCGGTACGACGCTCGAGCCGTATTCGAAAAAAATTCAAGAGAGCCTAAAGGGTACAGACGTCCGCTTCATTGAGACGAGTAAAGATGTCAACTTACTAGAATCTGATGCTACACTTCATGCACATGAAGAAGAGGGGCATACAGAAGACGAACATGCCCACGAAGAAGAAGGGCACGATGATCATGCAACGGATGAACACGCGCATGAAGAAGAGGGTCATGACCATGGAAAATACGATCCACACGTCTGGCTCGATCCTGTCAACGCGAAAGCAATGGCACGCTCGATTACAACTGCCTTATCAAAAGAAGTACCAAAAGACAAAGCAACATTCGAGAAAAACTTAAAAGCGTTCGATCAGCAAGCAGATGAATTGGACGAACAATTCAAACAAGTGGTTGCTGATGGATCGAAAAAAGAACTTCTCGTCACACATGCCGCATACGGTTACCTCGCAGAACGATATGGTTTCACGCAACTACCGATTGCGGGAATCTCTCCTTCCGATGAACCGTCACAAAAGCAACTGGCTGCTTTAGTGAAAGAAGCACGGATGCATGATTTGAAATACGTCGCGTTCGAAGAGACGGTCTCACCTAAGGTCGCACGTGTCATCCAAAAAGAAATCGGAGCTGAATCCGTGACGATTCATAACCTAGAGTCGGTCACGAAAGCACAACAAAACAGTTCTTATTTCAAGTTGATGGAAGAAAACGTCCAAACGTTGAAACAAGCACTTCAGTAAAGTACAGTTGACACGCGTTACTCAATGCGGTACGGTAAGAAACGTGTTTTACAACAATTGAATGACTTCTTTTTATCGCGAGAAACGGAGGGACTGGCCCAATGATGTTTCGGCAGCGGACGATTTGATTCGTACTGTGCCAAATCCAGCAAGCGAAAGCTTGAGAGATAAGAAGAGCGTCTTTATTTCATAAAGACCTCCTTCTTTCTTGCGAAGGGGTCTTTTTTTGTATCTTTGAGAAACGAGGTGTCAACAATGAATGAAACCATCACGCCTAACAAATGGGCACTGCTTCCCCTCGTCGTATTCTTGGTCCTCTTCATCGGAGCCGGGATCTTCTATGGCGACTTTTACAAATTCCCGATCCTTATCGCTGCATTGATCGCTTTGATCTTTGCTGCAATCACGACGAAAGGATCCATCAATCAAACGGTTGAACGAATTGCAACGGGTGCCGGAAATCCCGATATCATGATCATGGTCTTCATCTTCTTATTAGCCGGTACGTTTTCTGGAACGGCAGAAGCAATCGGTGCCATCGATGCGACCGTCAATGCTGCTTTGACGTTCCTACCTCCATCACTCCTGATGAGTGGTCTGTTCGTCATTGCCGCCTTCATCTCGATGGCAATGGGAACATCGACTGGAACGATTGCTGCACTCGCGCCGATCGCCTTCGGTATTCATGAAGCAACAGGCATCAACGTTGCGATCGCAGCGGCTGCTGTCGTTGGTGGATCGATGTTCGGCGATAACTTGTCGTTCATCTCGGATACGACGATTGCTGCCGTTCGGACACAAAAAACGAATATGCGTGATAAATTCCGAACGAACTTCATGATTGTTCTACCGGCTGCTATTTTAACGGTCATCCTGCTTGCATTCGTTTCCGGTTCTGGTGACGTCGTCGAAGCAAAAGCATTCGAGTTCTATAAGTTAATCCCATATCTCGCTGTCATCGTCCTTGCACTATTTGGCGTCAATGTCATCCTTGTCCTCATCGGTGGTACGTTACTCACCGGCATCATCGGTATGATTGATGGTAGCTTCGGCTTGAGTGGCTTCGTTCTCTCGATGTCTGAAGGAATGATGGGCATGGCGGAAATCTCCATTTTGACGCTCCTCATGGGTGGTCTCGTCAGCTTGATTACGTTCAACGGTGGAATCGCCTTCTTAAAAGAGACGCTGACACGCAAGATTTCACAGCGTCGCGGTGCCGAATTCAGTATGGCGGCACTCGTCAGTGCAACGAATCTTGCGACAGCAAACAATACGATCTCGATTCTCGTCGCTGGACCACTGGCAGCTGAAATCGCCGATACGTATGAAGTCGATCGCAAGAAATCAGCGAGTATTCTTGATATCTTCTCTTGTGGGATTCAAGGCATCATTCCGTATGGAGCACAACTATTGATTGCAGCAGAATTGACGAAAACGGCTTCTCCTGAACTGATTCCGTATCTGTTCTATCCATTCCTCCTCTTCATCTGTGGATCAATCGCCATTTTCTTCGGATTGCCACGCATGAAGAAGACAGCGACGAAGCAAGAAAAAATTTCTTCGTAACCATAAAACAGGTCCAATCGCGTCGACGATTGGACCTGTTTTATTATTTTTTATGCTTCGCTTGTCGTTCTAAGATTAAATAAGCAATTGCCGGAAGGGGGAATTGAACCAGTCCAGCGCCTCCCCAAACCCATGGATTACGTCCTGATTTTCGCGCACTAAGAAATAGACCCACTGCCTGCGTTACTAACAAGGCGCCAATACTAAACCAAGTACATTTGGATAACTTTTTATTCTTTTGAGCCATCTTTTCTCCCCCCTCTTTTAACACACGATTAAATCTCATGATTCTTTTCTATTTTACCTTATTTCATTCCTCTATGAGCATGGAAACGGACGTCTTCGTTCGTTCATGCTAAACTAAACGAGCAAATCTAAACTACGTTTTATGAGGAGGAGTAACACATGCAATACGCAAAACTTTCAAACGGTATTACGATTCCCCAAATCGGATTCGGTGTCTGGCAAGTAGATGAAGAGACAGAAGCACCTGCTGCTGTCGCTGAAGCATTACGCGTCGGCTATCGTCATATCGATACGGCTGCTGTCTACAAAAACGAGCGCGGTGTCGCAAAAGGAATCAAGGAAAGCGGCGTGAAACGTGAGGATCTCTTCTTAACGTCAAAAGTCTGGAACGATGATATTCGTGCCGGTCGGACGAAGGAAGCATTCGCAGAATCGCTCGAACGTCTCGAAACAGATTATCTTGACCTTTATCTCATCCACTGGCCGGTCGAAGGCTATATCGAAGCGTGGAAAGCAATGGTTGAACTGTATGAAGCAGGCAAGATCAAAGCGATCGGTGTCTCGAACTTCAAAGAACATCACCTCGATACATTGGCAGAAGAGGGCTTGATGGCACCAATGATCAACCAAGTCGAGTTGCATCCACAATTACCACAACATGAACTGCATGAATACTTGCAAGATCACAACATCCAAGTCGAAGCATGGAGCCCACTCATGCAAGGGAAATTCCTCGAAATCAACGACTTCAAGGAAATCGCAGAGAAGCACGGCAAGACACCTTCACAAGTCGTCTTACGTTGGCATCTCGACAACGGCATCGTCGCTCTTCCAAAATCCGTTACACCAGAACGCATTGCGGAAAACTTCGACGTCTTTGATTTCCAACTCGATGCCGATGATCTTGAGAAAATTGACCGTCTGGCAACGGATGTCCGCCTCGGACCGGATCCGGACGAAATCGATTTTTAATCTGACGATTCACGTAAAAGAGAACGTCTTCCATATGAAGTCGTCTTGATTCATCTGAACGACGAGAGACCCGTTTCCAGTCTACGACTTGGAAGCGGGTCTCTTTTTTATGATTTTAGCTGATCAGACATAATAAATTAAAATCGTATCTTCCGCTTCTTCTGCCTTTTGAAAATAGGCGCGTAAATCGGCGAACTGTTCCCAGACATCCTCGAATTCGCCCGGTGTTCCGGCTTCATCATGAATCGAAGCGAATGCCCGTTGATCAAAATTCCGCATCACCTCAGCCGAGATGATGAGGAGTGGCAAGGGAAGAATGCCGACGATCGCCGCTTTCTCCTCATTGACAATCAACTCTTCGCCAACGATGGCTCGTCCCAGGTTGTAATGTGTGTCTTGATCAATATAGATATCGATTTGATTCATCAAATGATAGATGGCATTCGTCTGTTCGAGAGCAAATAATTGTTCATGATCGGGTTGTGTCTCATGAATGAATAAAATCCAGTCCATGATGATGTGGGGATCGTTTCCGAACGACTCCCAGACCGCATCCGTGACGCGGACGAAATGTACGTTTTCCATTCTCCCCCTCCCTTCTGTACTCTGTATTCCCTTTTTAAATTCGTTCTATACAAAAAAAGAGCCAGATTTCTCTGACTCCCTTTCCTTAGATCGCTTTTTCGTCTTTTTCTGATTCTTGCCATGCTTCAAGCGTATCTTTCCCTGGCAAGTTCGGAATCGAGTCCGCATAGAATCGTGGCTCTTTTCCAGCTTTTCGTTGCCCGACATAATCTTCGAGCGCCAGTTTCGCGATTTTTGAAAGACGGAAGATCGCGTACAAGTTAACGATCGCCATCAGCCCCATGAAGATATCTGCTAAAGCCCACACGAGGTTCGCCGATTCAACGAGTGAACCGAAGACGATCATGACGAGAACGAGCACACGATATGCCATCAAGACTTGTTTATTTTCACGGATGAAGTTAATGTTCGATTCACCGTAGTAGTAGTTTCCGACGACGGAACTAAAGGCAAAGAGGAAAATCGCGACGACCATGAATCCTGTCGCGAGTGATCCAACTTGTGATGCGAGGGCACCTTGTGCTAAGTCGATCCCAGCTACCGGTTGACCACTAGCATCTTTTGTTGCCACTCCACTGACAAGAACGATCATCGCTGTCGCTGAACAGACCATCAATGTATCAACGAAGACCGCAAACGATTGAATCAATCCTTGTTTGACTGGGTGAGAGACTTCCGCTGTTGCCGCTGCGTTCGGTGCCGAACCCATACCGGCTTCGTTTGAGAACAAACCACGGCGAATCCCGTTCAAGAGTGCTGCACCTACTGCACCACCTGCGAGCGTCTTGAATTCGAATAGACCTTCTTGGAAGATCAATTTAAAAATACTTGGCAGTACTTCAAGATTCGTCGCCATGATATAGAGCGCGATCAGGATGTAACCACCTGCCATGATCGGTACGAGGAACGACGCGACAGTTGCGATGCTACGGACGCCACCAAAGATGACGAGTGCCGTCAGCACGACAAGTCCGACCGTAATCCAGGTCTTATCAAAGCCGTATTGATTTTGAAGTGAAAGCGAGATCGTATTCGATTGAACGGAATTGAAAACAAATCCGAATGAGATCGTAATCAAGATACTGAATAAGATCCCTAACCAACGTTGACCGAGTGCTTTCTCCATATAATAGGCAGGGCCCCCACGCCATGCCTTATCATCTCGCACCTTGTAGATCTGCGCGAGTGTACTCTCGACGAATGCCGATGCCGATCCGATCAAGGCGATCAACCACATCCAGAAGACCGCTCCTGGTCCACCAAGTGCAATCGCTGTCGCGACACCTGCGATATTACCAGTACCGACACGTGCTGCCGTACTGATCGCAAATGCTTGGAATGGCGACACGCCGTCTTTCCCTTTATCCGTTCCTTGGAACAGTAAGCGTAACATCTCCGGTATCATCCGGAATTGAACGAACCGCATCCGGAATGTAAAATAAATGCCTAATCCGACGAGTAAGATGATCAGTACGTTTGTCCATAACACGTCACTGATTCTACTGACTACATCCATTACCTGCTTCTCCATCCGATTCCCTCCACTTCCACCACATAGTTTCTCTTTTTAGATGTAAACTTTTTTCACATGTGAATTATCATACGCAATTTTTTTTGAAAAATCAAACTCATCTATACCGCAGACTACAAAAAACGTGTTAAACCTCACATCAGATGTCAGGTTTAACACGTTTTTAACAAGCATTTTTGAATTAGATGAACAAGTTCAGGTTAGCACCATCCGTTGCACCAAGGTAACTTGCGACACCACCGTAATCGATATCATCCAGTAATTCCTCTTTCTTGATGCCCATGATGTCCATCGACATCGTACAAGCGATCATGCGGACACCCGCTGCTTGTGCTTTTGCCATCATCGTCTCTAGCGCATCGACTTGTTTGTCCTTCATGACTTTTTTCATCATTTTTTGACCGGCTCCTGCCATGTTCATGTTCGAGAGCGGTAACTCCCCAGCATGCTTTGGCATCATCATGCCCATCATCCGTTCAATACCAGCTTTTTCAACTGCCGGTGCGTCTGGTTTTCGAATGATGTTCAAGCCCCAGAACGTAAAGAACATCGTCACTTGTTTCCCCATCGCTTGTGCACCTTGCGCGATGACGAAAGACGCAAGTGCTTTATCGAGATCACCACTGAAGACGACCATCGTCGCATCATCCGCTGGATTGACTTGAATCGGAGTTGTAGCCGATGTCTCTCCTTGCCCTTTTTCAAGCATGACCTCAACGACTCCCTGATTCATCTCCGCTGAATGGATCGTGTGACCTAGTTTTTTCGCCCATGCTTGAACGTCTGGCAAGAATCCTGGGTCTGACGCCTTGACGAAAATTTGCTCGCCATCCGTCATCTGATCGATTTTTGTTTTCAGCTCTAAGATTGGACCTGGGCACTGTAAACCGCACGTATCGAGCAGCGTCACTTGTTCCGGTGCAGTCTTCGTTGTTGGCTCACGTTTCGTTACCGTCACAGCTGTCTCCTCCTTCGCCTGGCTTCGCGCTTCTTGATCACGATGCACGACCGACCATGTTTTGTAGCCACCACTTAAGTTTTTCACATCATAACCGTGTTGTTGCAATAGTTGACTCGCGACATATCCACGTAATCCGACTTGGCACGTCACATAGATCGTTTGATTCTTCGGCAGATCATCCAACTTCTCACGTAACGTTGGTAACGAGATATTGACCGATCCCGGAATCGAACCTAACTCGTTTTCCGATGGTTCACGGACATCAAGTAACAGACCGCCGTTGGCGACAATTTCATCGATTTCGTGCCAATGAACGTTCTTACTGTCACCAAGCACGATGTTCGACGCGATATACCCTGCCATGTTGACCGGATCCTTCGCTGAACTATATGGCGGTGCATATGATAGTTCAAGATCTGGTAGATCAAGCACTGTCAATCCACCTTTGATCGCTGTCGCGAGAACATCGATTCGTTTCTCAACACCTGTCATACCGATTGCCTGTGCGCCGTAAATCGTTCCTTCGATCGGATCAAACAACAGCTTCATCGAAATCGGACTCGCTCCTGGGTAATACCCCGCATGCGATCCCGGATGGAGATGAACCGCTTCATAACGTAGACCGAGCTGGCGTAACCGTTTTTCGTTGTTACCAGTCGAAGCGACCGTCAAGTCAAAGACTTTTGCGACCGCTGTTCCGAGCGTGCCGCTGTAACGGACGTCGCGTCCAGCGATGATGTCAGCAACGAGGCGTCCTTGACGGTTTGCTGGCCATGCGAGCGGGACGTGTGTCGCTTCCTTCGTGATATAATCTTTGACTTCAATCGCGTCGCCAATCGCAAAGATTGATGGATCGGATGTCCGCAGTTGATCGTCGACTTGAATCGTCTGTTTGATGCCAAGCGTTAAACCAGCATCTGCTGCGAGCGTGCTCTCCGGTGCAACACCAATCGATAGGATGTTCATCTCGGTTTCGATCACGCGTCCACTTGTCAGGACGATGCGGCGACCTGCCTCTTCAAAACGAGCGACGCCATCTTCTAGAATCAACTCGACGCCTTTCGCACGAAGATGTTCATGAACGATTGCTGCCATTTCTGGGTCGACCGGAGCCATGACTTGATCTGCCATCTCGACGAGGGTGACGTGCGCCCCACGTTCGACGAGGTTTTCTGCCATTTCAAGACCGATGAATCCTCCACCGATGACGACTGCTCGCTCTGGACGCGTCGTATCAACGTATTCCCGCATCCGGTCCGTATCTGGAATGTTCCGTAATGTAAAGACGTTCGTTGCTTCTTCAAGTCCTGGAATGTTTGGACGAATCGGTTTTGCGCCTGGAGAAAGAATCAGATGATCGTACGATTCATTGTATTCTTTACCCGTTTCGACGTTGCGGATCGTGACCGTCTTCGCTTCACGGTTAATCCGAATCGCTTCCGACAAATTACGGACATCTAAATTAAACCGTGCGTGCATGCCTTCCGGCGTTTGGACGAGTAATTTATTGCGATCCTTGATAACGTCTCCGATGTAGTAAGGCAGTCCACAGTTCGCGAACGAAATCTCTTTTCCCCGTTCAAGCAAAATGATTTCTGCCGTTTCGTCAATCCGCCGCAGTCGTGCTGCTGCCGTAGCGCCACCTGCGACGCCACCTACGATGATCGTTTTCATCTGATGATTCCTCCTTGAGTTTCTATCTGTCACCTAATATACCCTGTTAGGTATGTCATTTCAAGTCAATTGCTCGCAAATTCACAAACAAGACATATCTCTGCTCTTTTGTATTTTCTTCCTATCTTAACGGACATTAGTTGCAATTCCTTCTGAAATGCTTGAAACTGAATTTATAGTATATAAAGGGGGATTTTGCAATGGACCAGGAACGTAACTCGAACGAATCAAACGAGAACAATAAAGTGACACCGATTCACCAAGATCGTCAACCCGAAACAAACGAGCAAGGAATCGCGCCACAACAGCAACAACACTTGGAAGCTTTCCAAGCTTTCCTCGTTGAAAAAGGGATTCCAATGGAAGCGCGTGAAAATGAGACACACGTCTTCTTCATGACACAAGAAAAAACACCTGCTGGAGCAGAACCGATGATGATGATCGTCTTCAGTAAAACGACGACAGATGTCGAATTGTTCGCTCGTACGGTGACACACGTACCAGACGGTGTCGAGGATCTCCCGATCCTTAACGCCATCAACGACTTCAACCAAGAGTTCAAATACTTCCGCGTCGTTCTCGACAGCGACCGTGATGTCACGATCGCATCAACGATCGATCTCGATCATGGCTTCAACCCAGCTGCGATCTTCGAACATTCTGTCATGATGTTCCAAGCATCAGACGAAGTCTACACGTATTTGACAAAACTGTACGAACAGTTCTAATTTCTCATTTAAAACGGCTTTGGAGCCCTGCTCCGAAGCCGTTTTTTTCTTTAAAGTTCAATTGACAATGAGAATTATTCTCGCTATAGTTAGATTTGTGAAAACGACTACATGACGGAAAACGTCTTATTAATTCTTCTGGGGGAATCACGATTATGAAAAAACGTTTAAAAGTAGCTTCTATCTTCATGGTAGCTGGTATCTTGGCTGCCTGCGGTTCGAATGAAACGGATACGACTGCACCGAAAAAAGAGAAAACGGAACAGTCGACCGAAACAAAATCAGCAGATGCGGGGATTGCTGCAACGACACTGACAGATGAATTGACGATCTTCAGCTCAATCAAAACAGAACTCGACAAAGCAAAAGAAGGACAAACAATCGATTGGAAGATGGTCACGACAAGTTATGAATCGAAACTAAAAGGTGGTGTCGAGACGACAGCACCAGAAATCGAACAAGTCATCCAGTCTGCTTTAGCAGGTGTGGAAGCAAAGGATCTCGATGAGAACATCGCTCGTCAACTCGTTGATAAAGGTCTACAATCGTATTTCTATAAATTACAAAAAGCAACACAAGCAAAAGCCGAAGAAGCATTCGTCGCCGGTAAACCAGAAGCTGCAACAGAAGCACTTAAGGATATCGAAGCAATGGCGAAGACTGTCTTCATCCCGACTGCAGAAAAACGCGACGCGAGTTACGGCTTCAAAAACGAAGACGCCATCGCTCAAGCGATCACATCAGGTCTTGCAGCGCAGCAAGAAGCCATCGACGCAAAAGAACTTGGTGACTTCAACGTTGCAAAACAAGTGACAGATAAATCAATTTATCGTTCCTTCTATTTAGCTGCACTCGGTTATGCACAAAAAATCGAGGATGGAGCAAAAGCAGGTACGGATGAAAAAGAATTACAAATGGAGCAAGCAGAAGGATATGGTTTCCTCCTTGCGATCGAAGAATCATTAGCAGGCGGAGACGAAGAAGCTGTCAAAACGCTGAAAGAGCGCTATGATTTCTCAAAAACAAAGCCAGCTG
Source organism: Exiguobacterium sp. s168 (assembly GCF_018619035.1). NCBI lineage: Bacteria > Bacillati > Bacillota > Bacilli > Caryophanales > Exiguobacterium > Exiguobacterium sp. s168. The sequence continues at coordinate 24,878 of NZ_JACSNE010000032.1, forward strand.
ACGTCTCTTACAAAGAAATCGAAGGATTGTTCGCAAAAGCGTTGACGGAAAAAGTCGACGGTTATCATGAAGAAGCACAAGAAGCGATCGAGAAGAAAGACGTCGATACAGCACGTGTAGAAGCAATGGAAGCGAACATGTTCGTCGTGGCGATGAAACCGACGCTTGAGAACCGTCTCGGTAAAAACAAAGCAGCACAAGTCGCAAAAGACGCAAACGAATGGTTCGCACTCGTCGAAAAAGGTGATGTCAAGGCTGAAACGACAGGCGAACGGATCACAGACGCACTCGAACCACTTAACTAAGAAAGAAATGGAAACGGAGGGATAAGATGAATATCGGAATCACAGGAGGTGCCGGCTTCATTGGCGCCGCCCTCGCCCTCCGGCTCCAGCAGCATCATACCGTCCATGTCCTTGATGCCTTTACGGACTACTATGATGTCCAATTGAAAGAAGAACGGGCAGTTGCATTAAGACGTGCCGGCGTTACCGTGACGATAGGTGACGTTCATCACGATCTCGACACCTGGATGGAGACATCGTTCGACGCTGTCTTCCATCTCGCAGCTCTTCCAGGTGTTCCGCGTTCGCTCGAAGAACCGCATCACTATATTCGTGAGGACATCGATATGACGGTGACCTTGTTAGAAGCCGCAAAAAGACATGGCATGCCGCATGTCTTTTTCGCGTCTTCTTCTTCCGTTTATGGGGAACAGACCGGACCGCTGAAAGAGGAACAGGCAACGGGACACGTCGCTAGTCCTTACGCGGCAGCCAAGTATAGTGCCGAAAGCTTTTGCCATGCTTATGCTCATTTATATGATGTAAACGTGACATTATTTCGCTTCTTTACGGTCTATGGTCCATCGGGGCGTCCCGATATGGCGCTGTTTCGATTCATCGAACAGGCATTGCGCGGAGAGGCACTCACCGTCTTCGGTGATCCGATCCGTGACTTCACGTATATCGATGACATCACCCACGGAATGGAACAGGCGTTGCTAGCTCGTGCAGTCGGGACGTATAACCTCGGCGCGAATCAGCCGGTCTCCGTCCGCACGCTAGCTGAACGGATCGGTCAACGGTTCGATGTTCCCGTGCATACTCAGGCTGCACGGCGCGGGGACGTGACGATGACATGGAGTGATACGACGGCGGCACAGGAAGCCTTCGGTTACCAACCGTCAATCGAGATTGATGTTGGACTGGAGCAGGTGATCGCGTGGCATCAAAACCGCTAATCCGAATGTTTCTGTACCTGACGCTTACCGGGCTTGTCATCTTTTTACTGCTCCGTTTTTTCTTGGAGTTACCGGTCTCTTATCGGTATATCGAAGCTTTATTCAAGAGTCCCTGGACGATCCTTGCGACCTTGACGTATGCGATCGCCTTTTATTTACGCGCGGTCGCCTGGCGCCGCGCCGATGCCAAACGTGCACCGACTGCCGTGTACCTGTCGAGCCTGTATCTCGGACTGACGATCAATCACCTCTCACCGGTCAAGCTCGGAGAGATGATCCGACTCGTGACAGCAAGAGCCGTCGGAAGTCCATGGAAACAGACGAGCGCGATCTTCGTCTTACAACGAAGCATTGACTTGATCGTTCTGTGCACCTTCATTCTGATTGGTTGGTTGTTTCACCCAATCGTCTTGCTCGTCGCGCTCCTTGCGACCGCGTTATTACTCGTGTTACGCCGACATGTCCCGCATCTCCCAGCGCTCGTCCTGTTCGGAACGCTCGCTTGGGCCGTCGAGGCACTCGCCGTCTTCCTCCTCTTGCACGGAGCAGGTATCGATGTGTCCTTCCCGACGACATTGATCGCGATGAGTGCAGGTGTCCTGTCCGGTGTGATTCAGTTCACGCCGGGTGGACTCGGAACGTACGAACTCGCGATGGGCACGGTGTTACGGCAAGCCGGTGTTGCTCATGCGTACGACGTTGCCTTGATGACGCACTTCTTTAAATATGCGTTTGCTTTTCTCATCCCGCTGTACGTTCTCATTCGGCATCCGGCTACGCTTCGCTTGTTGGTTCGTCAGCTCAAATACACTGATTGGAAAGGAGGAAGACGATGAAAAGTGCTTCTCGCTTTGAAAAAGTCGCAGCACGCGCCTGGAACTTACTCAATGAAGGAAAACCCTTCACACCGATTTTTACGGTCGGCGTCTTCTTGACATACGCCTTATGGACGCAGATGCCACTCGCAGAAGCTGGTCTTGGTTTCATCGTGACGCTTCCTTTATTCATCTTGCTTTGGCGTTATGATTTCCCGTTATTTTTACGAAATTACCTTTGGATCCCGGTCATCGTTTGGCTGTTCCTTCGGGGTACGAATGCGGAGTATTTACCTTTGTTCGCCTATGGCGCGGGTCTTTATTTCTTCTTTACGATCTTTTTCTGGGGGACAATCTATTATCATCTCCGGATCGGAACGCGCTGGACAAACTTCACGCGTTTTTGGAAACTCGTCCTGAAGAATAGTGATTCGACAAGTGGTAACGCGCAGGAGCAACTGCCTAAGGTTGCCCTATTGCTCATGTACTGGTGGACGGCAAATGACGCGTCGACACTCGACATGACATTCGTCTGGTTCCCAATTGGTCTATTCGTCTTTGCATGGATTCTGCATCACTACCTGTTCGACTGGAAACCGAAGTTGCCAGAAGCATTAACGACGGATGCGACACTTCCGACTTCAGAAAAAGTGTACGTTCTGATTGTCGATGGGATGCGTAAAGATCGCTACATGGCAGCAAACACACCGTTCCTCGAACGATTGCGTCAGGAAGGAACGGAATATACGAATATGGAGACTGTCTACCCCGCCCGGACCGTCGTCTGCTTCAGTTCGATGTTCACCGGTGCTCGCCCGGAAGATCACGGCATTCATTCGAACATGGTCTGGAACACGACCGGCGTTAAAACGGATACCGTCTTCGACCGTCTCCGTGCCGTCGATAAATCAGGAAAAATCCTTGGCATCGCACACCTTGTCGATGCGTTCGGTTCAACTGACGTACAGACCGTCACGGCGGTCATGCATAACGATGTCGCGGATCGAAATATCGTAGAGCGCGCCAAACAAATCGTCCATGAAGAGGATCCGGATCTACTCGCAATCCAGCTGATCGGAACGGATCAAACGGGACACAGTCGAGGCACCCTTTATTCCGAGTATGTCGAAAAAATCGAGGAAGCGGATGCGCTACTCGCTGAGTTTTGTGAGGAGCTCGATCGTCTTGGTAAACTCGAGGATGCGACACTCATCGTCATGGCGGATCACGGTCAAGCGGACGGAATCGGTGGACACGGTCACTTGGATGAAGGCGAACGGTTCGTTCCGTTCTGGATGTATGGCAAGAACGTTCATGCCGGTCTGAAAGTGGATACGCACCGCCATATCTTGTCACTCGGACCAACGATCACCAAAGTCCTAGGGGCAGACATCCCGCACGATAGCCGTGGTGTGCTGCTGACAGAAGCGTTCAAGGAGGCGAAGTCTAAATGAAGATCATCGTCTTTTTACCAGCACACAATGAAGAAGTGTCACTTCCGCTCGTCTTAAAACGAATCCCGGATATGATTGACGGCATTCCGGTCGAGACCCTCGTCATCGACGATGGCTCAGTGGATGCGACGAGTTCGATCGCGCGTCAACACGGCGCACATGTCTATCGGTTCGAGCAGAATCAAGGACTCGGCGCTGCAGTCCGGGAAGGACTCCGCCAGTCCTACGAACTCGGCGCTGATGTTGCTGTCATGATTGATGCCGATAACGAATATCCTGCCGATCAAATTCCGGATATCGTCCGACCGATCTTACACGATCAGGCCGACTACGTATTCGGTTCCCGCTTCCTCGGTACCGTCGACGGGATGCGGCTCTATCGCTATATCGGTAATCATGTCTTCACGTGGTTGCAATGCCTTTTATTGAAACGTAAAATCCATGATGGTCAAAGTGGAATGCGTGCTTTTTCACGCGCAGCGTGTCACCATGCTGAGATCATTCACGATTATAACTATGCGCAAGTCTTAACTCTCAATCTCGTCCGAAAAGGCTTCCGCCTTCACGAAGTCCCGATCCGTTATCGGGTCCGGGAAGCAGGAAAGTCCTTTATCCGTCTGAATTATGTCCAACGTGTCCTCCCAGCGATTTACCGGGAGTGGCGACGACCGATCACACAGCTTAGCGTTGAAGAACGCATGGAACGAAAGGAGCACCTCGGATGAAACGCCTTCTCTTGCTACCGCTCCTCCTACTCTCACTGTTCGTGAGCACTTCCACGGTTTCTGCTTATAGTTACGGAGACCCAGGAAAGGAAGCTTTTGCGGAAGCGTATAAACAATTTGAAGAACAACTCGATGCCAAGGATTATGCGCTTGCGAAAGAGACGCTTGCCGCCTATGATAAAGAATTCAAACTGTATTTCCCTGAAGCGAAAACGAAGATCGACACGGCGCTTGAACAAGAAGATGCCGAGGCTGCCAAACAAGCGTATCGCGTCGCTCTCCGTCAAAATATCGAACGTCGCCTGCACTTTGCTGAAGAGCAGTTCGAGGACTTCGGTCAAGCGAAACTCTTACTCGCGAAAGCCCGCGGGACATATGATGTGCTCGCGCCTTATGTCAAGGAAAGCAAGGATGCACAAACATCCGATGACGTGTATACTGCATTTGATGAATCATTAAAGGCACTCGGAAACCCTGGTCTGTTTGGGGTCGGGAAAAAAGCGAGTGATGAAGAATCCTTCAAGAAAAACATTACGATGATCGAAGATACGTTGACGCCTCTTTTCGTCCTGCCGGGTGAAGAAAAAACAGGAGTCTTCACGGAAGAAGACTCCTTCCTCGGTCAAACGTTCGGAACGGACGCGATCTGGAAATTAATCGCACTCGGACTCGTCGTTGTACTCATCGTCATCGTCATCATTGGTCAATGGAAGAAGAAACGTCGCTCATAAGGAGGAAGACAGATGGATTTTCAAGCGTTTTTGATTACGCTTCGGGAGTGTCTCGAGGCTGTTCTCATCGTTGGGTTGATCTTAGGTTATCTCGATCGATTGAACGCTCCACAATATAAAAAGTGGGTCTACGCAGGTGTCGGGTTGGCACTTCTCGCTAGCCTTGGTGTCGCGTTCCTGTTCCAAGTCGTCTTTACGAGTTTTGCGAGCTTCGGAAGCGATACGTATCTCCGTCTCGGCATCATGATGGTCTCCGTCCTGCTCTTGACACACATGGTCCTCTGGATGGGGAAGGAAGCGAAAGAGAATCAAAAAGCCTCCCAAGCGAAGGTCGCCGCTGCCGTCTCGACGGGTAGTGCCATCACGATGATCATCCACTCCTTCCTCGTCATCGTTCGAGAAGGAATTGAGACAGTCTTCTTCTTCGCTGCCATCTCAGGTGGGGAAATCGAAAAAGTCCTGACGAGTTACGGTGCGGTTTCCGGTCTGTTACTCGCCTTGATCTTCGGATACTTATTCGTTTCCGGCTCAATGAAAATTCCCGTCAAACGCTTCTTCCAAGTAACGGGCGTATTAATTCTCTTCATTGCAGCCGGCATGCTCGTCCAAACGATTGGACGCTTCCAAGATCTTGGTTTGCTCGGTAGTCTCCTGATGAATGCTGACGGCACACCAGCTGCTGTGTATAACATCGTCGGCTTCATGCCGGAGCACTACATCGATCAGGTACAATACTTGCGTGATACAGGAAACTCGACATTGATCAGTGGACAGATCGGAACGTTCATGGGTGCAATGTTCGGATACAGTCATAACCCATCGCTCGAACAAGTCATCGCTTGGTGGGGTTATTTCGCCTTTGCTGGTTGGATGTTGCTCCGTCAAAACAAACCATCGAAGTCATCGAAGTCCTTACAGGAGGTTTCTTGACCGTCCGAAGCGATCGTTCACGTCCGCGTGGACGATCGCTTTTTTGGATCACGTTGCTATTCATCGGTGGCTGGATCAGTTTGCGGATTGCCTACGTCAGTCCATTCATCGCGAGCTACGATATCGCGAACTTCACGCTCGCTGTGACTGATTATGATTTGGCTGATTTACGCCCGCATTTTCCGGGTTATCCTTTTTTCATCTTATTTGCCAATCTGTTTCTGCCACTGATGATACCTGTCAAAGCACTTGGACTCGTCTCCACATTAGGACTAGCCAGTGCCCTCTTGCCACTCTATTGGCTGTTCAGCCGTCATGCATATGATACGACGCGGCTGATCGCTGCCTTTACCGTTCTCTCCACTGCCTCACTCGTGACGTTCGCTGCAACCGGGATGTCAGATGGACTCGCCCTCGGACTACTCGTTTGGTACGGCTGGAGCATCGAACGCGCCCGACATCAGATTCGTCGCTGGCTTCCGTATCTTCTGTTCGGTTTACTGATGGCGACTCGACTGTCCTATGCGCCGTTTGGTTTCATGTTGCTTGTCTTGCTGTGGCAAGTACGAAAGGATTACTGGCAACTCTTATCCGAGAGCGCTATTCTTGTTCTGGCACAACTGGCTTGGTTGCTCCCGGTCGCCTTTTCCGTCGGGGGTCCCTACTCGTTTCTTCAACTGTCACTCCGTTTCGTCAGCGGTCATTTTTCCGATTGGGGTGGTTCTGCTCAGACCGATGATGCATCCATCCTCCAACGATTCGTTCAAACACTTCAGCAACTCTTCTGGCATGGGATCGGTTATGGCACGTGGATTGGACTAGTGTCTGGACTGCTGCTATTCTTACGGAAACGTTGGACAGTCGATGTCTCTTGGGGAGCGACGGCTGGACTCTATTTCGTCTGGGTCTGGCTCGGACAAAACATCGATAAACCCCGTCATGTCTTACCGCTTGTCCTATTGCTACTCATCTGGTTGATCCGTCAGCTTCCGTTACAGATGTATCTACCATTTTTAGTCGTTCAGTTGACGATCGGTAGCCTCGCGTTGAACGAACAAGCCACGCGTCCGCCGGCGACGATTGAACTGGCTCGTTACGTAGCGACTCTTCCAATCGGCGCGACAGTCTTTACCGACGAGGAAGCTCGCCAATTCCAGTCTGAACGACCGGATGCTGCGATCGTTCCGATCGGATCAATCAGTAAATGGAACGCAGAACCAAAATCCGATCAGAGTTACGTGACCGGTCGATTGCTCGAGCGCCTTCACGCTCAAGGCGTGCGACCAAACGTCAAACAAGTCGTCCGCTTCACGAGTGATACCCGCTACGAACCAGAAGACGCGCAGGCGATTCTGTATCAACTAACAGCGCCTTGACGGCATGACTGCATGCATACGAAAAACCATGTCGATTCCCGAATGACACCGTGGGGATCGACATGGTTTTTTTCATTGCTGCGTATCGTAACGACGTTCCATATAATCAAAGGTACCGCCGCTAATTTCAATCGTCCGAATCGGTTCGAAGCCGAGACGACGATACAGTCGCTGTGCCCCGGCATTCGTTTGATCAGCGTTTAAGGTGAACGCTCGTAGTCCTCGTTTTTCCCCTTCTTCCGCTGCTGCCTGCAATAGTTCTGTTCCAATTCCTTTTCCGCCATGACGCGCGTCAACCGATAAAGTATCTAGGTAATAGACCGGACCTTCCGTCTCGACATCAATCTGGACATCGCGACCCGTCCAACGTTTCAGTTGTGCTTTGATCGGTTCGTCGAGTTGTTCCGCATCCGTTCCGGCATAAGCGATCACGATGCCCGCTACTTCACCCTCGATGATTTTCACGAGGATATTCTCATGGCTCAGTCGGTTTCCTGTTTCAGCGACGAAGTACGCGAGTCGATCTAAAACTTCCTCCCGCTTTGTCGTTCCCGTCAGTGTCTCAGCAATCTCATGAATTGCTTGCTCAATCAACGGGGCAATCTGTTGTGCTTCTGAAGCATATGCTTTTCGAATCATCTAGTCGTTCTCCTTTGAATTTTTTTAATGACGGTTTGTCAAATTAAGCGCAACACTTCTTCGGAAAAGACCTCGTATGCAGTTTTCCAATCCAAACACTTTCGTGGTCGATTGTT
>NZ_JACSNE010000033.1:0-30655 GCF_018619035.1 Exiguobacterium sp. s168
CATGCAAAAACACCTCCGATGTTAGTACTTTTTAAAAGTGTACCACTCCGAAGGTGTTTTATATTGTCTCAAAATTTTAGGTTAGCCCAGAGCACCGCATCTCACGTGAGGGATTTTTTTTGTCGAATTCAAATTTCAACCTGCCATGTCACCGATTTGGTTCCGACCATTCTCTTTTGCCCGATACAACGCTTGATCGGCTTGATCGATGACCTCTTTTTCCGTCGTGTTTGCTCCGGGTACGAGCGACGTCAAGCCAAGACTGACACTGACCCGGCAAAGTGGTTCATACCGTTCATGTACGATATTCAAATCAAGAATGTCCTGACGGATTCGTTCTGCAATGTGCCGGGTTTCTTCTGCTCCACGCGACAACAAGACTGTGAATTCCTCCCCACCGTACCGTGCGACTTGTCCGTGACGCGCTTGACGCTTTAAGACGCGGGCGACTTCTTTTAAACATTCATCCCCTTTTAAATGACCATACGTATCGTTATAAGATTTAAAGGCATCAACATCGATCAGAATCAGGGAGAGTGGTGTCTGATGTTGCTTGGCTTCTTCAAGGAGTTGCTCGAGTCGTTCATCGAACGCCCGTCGATTCGGGATACCAGTCAAGGCGTCGTGAAGAGAACGATGAATCAAGGCTTGTTTACTGCGCTCCATCCGAAACGTCTGGATGAAGGCGATCAAGACGATGACCGCGATGCTTGCGACAACGACGATGACCCATTTCGCAGCACTCGATGCTTGTTCGGAACGATTCGTTGCTTCAGCAATGATGCGATTGACGTCCGTTCGTAGACGAGCATCGATTGGACGAAACGTCTCGATATACTGCATTCCCTGATATCGTTTTGCCTCAGCCGCTGCTTGATCTCCACTTCGAGCGAGTTCCAGTTGCGCGTCATAAAAATGCGTCGCCGTCTCAATCCGGGGAATCGCCTCGGTCCGGACGAGTTTTCGCATGATCGGATGATTCTCATCGAGTTGATTGAGTCGCTTGACCGTTTGATCCAGTCGATCGATCGTCCGTTCATACTGGGCTAGATCCGCCTCGTTCGGTGAGAGGATATAACTGCGGACGACGAGTTCAAGATTTAGTAACGCTGGAAATAATTCTGCTGCTTCCGTCGAGATGGGAATCGCTTCGTTTAAAATACGAGCATTTTCTCGTTCGATTTTTAGGAAAGCTTGATAACTCCAGACACTTGTAAACAAAAGCGCACAGAGTGCTAAAAACAAATACCGCTGCAACGTTGACCATTTCACAAAAAGACCGACCTTTCTTTCTCCATCTACTTGACTAAAGTCTATCCCTTATATCGGTGTCTTGAAATCAAACTGTTAGTCGTTTGTATGAAATAATACCCGTTGCTAGCACATTCCAAACGCTTCCAGCCTTCTTAATTGGTCAAGGATGTGTTTTCCAGCTGTTCTTGTGACTGCCTTCGTCTCAGCGCCCGCTCAGTCACATCATTATTCTTCCACCAAGCGACGAGTAGACCAATTAGTCCAATTAGACCCGTCACGAACCGTTCGACGTCACTTGACGATACTGGCAATGCTGTGAAACCGAGCGTCGGTAAGAGTAACTCAAGAAAAACATAGAGCGGAATCAAGAGGCGGATCCACGCCTGAAGACGAATCATGGCGACACCGGAAAGAGACGACGCCATGTTTGCGGACCAACAATCCCGTCAGCGACTAGACGACATGTCTGTTGGAACGTTCGAATAGCATGCGTCAATCGAGCATCAAAAATTCCTGTCACCACAAGACCCAAACGTTTTTCTATTGCTTGGACGAGTTCCGGTGCTTGAATTCGTTCCCGGAGATAGTGTCCTTGTTTTGGTACATGATGACGCGCGAGACTGACATGATCATACAGTTCAAAGTGTGGGTAGTCGGGAAAACGAGACCAATCCCCTCCCCAACTCATTCCGCGTCGTTTCATCGCGCTAACGATTCGGTGGAGTCGCGCATCTGGCGGAGAAAGGAACAATGCGCCGTCTTCGTAAAGGAAGACGTCGATTGCGACACCGAAGTTATGGTTTGATTGTCCGCCGCGTGCTTGCGTCACGATTGGACCTGGTGTCGTTCGTCCCTTCGCATACAACGCATTCTGTTCGGCGATGCTCCGAAAGCTTTGCGCTATACCGAGCTTGATCCCTTGCGGATAAAGCTCACGAATCACGTCACGCGTGATCCGGACGACAGACGGATGCATTCCAGGAACGGATAGTTTTTGATTCGCACGTCGGAGTAATTCTTCCAGTTGCATCAAGCTCCCTCCCTTGTCAGTGCTTGTAATAATTCAGCAATTTCGGCATCGTCCGGTATGATCTGTTTTTCCTTATGGTGTGCTTCATATGCTCGTTGCGCTGCTTTTTCACGTTCTACCCAATTCGGTAATTGAAATAATGAATTATTCCTTCTCGAACGTTTGGTTACTTGTTTCGGACGTTCTGACGCGGGTCCGGTTGCAAGACGCTTAACGACCTGTTCAATGTAACCGAAATGACGACTGTTCGCCCGTCCCGCTTCTTCAATTGCGTACTGGATTCGCTCGATTGGATGTTCGTTCGCAAGCAACAGCAACTCTTGTTCGATTCGTGGTGACACCTTTCCGAGATTCGACTCATACTGCTGCACCAGATCCTTTTTTAAAGATGTCTTCTTCAAGACTTCTTCTTCGGAGTCAGCAGAAGTCTCGGGGGCAGTCGTCTCGTGACTCGCCGGGGATGGCGTATCGACATGGGGCAGGACACGATAAGCATTCGAGGTCTGTCCTCCGTGTTTCGTGAACCGTTCGACTTTCTCGATCCGACCACTTGCGATCAAGGACTGGATACACGACTTGACTGTCGATTTACTGCACGGAACAGCATCGGCGATCGTCTGATAGGACGGAAACGCTTGACCACTGAAGCTTTCAAGGATCAGGTAGATCATTTTTTCATGGACGGACGCGAATGCCGTCCCGCTCCGTAAGAGCGTATGGGGAACCGGAAGATATGGAGCTTGCATGGTGATTCCTCCTTTCTAGGAAATATGACAGGAAGAAGTCGTGGATTGTTCGAAAAGAGTGAAGAAGATATTTTTTGAGAGGAGTGACAGGATGAACGAACTATTCACCTATTATCTACAAGAACTTGATCGCTATCAGCCGGATGCGTTGATTCATCATCTCGACCGTGACACGTGGTCGATTAGTCAAATGTACGATCATTTGATCGTCGTCAGTCATGAATATTTGGATGAAGTCGAGTCGTGCCGGTTCGCACCCGTGACCACGTCCGGGAAGTCACCGTTCGGCGAACAGTTATTTGCTGCTGGTGCATTTCCGTCGACACCGATCCGGTTACCGGATGCGCTGAACGCCCCACCGGATGAGACGGATCAGGTTGAACAAATACGGACACGTTGGTTGCAACTGATTGATCGTCACGTAACGCTCGCAACGATTGCTCAGGCGACACCCGTTGATCAAAAGACGCAACACGGTGGGATGGGCTGGTTGAACGCTGCCGAGTGGTATGCCCTCGTCTCGTACCATCTCGCGCATCACCGGCATCAAAAACGACGACTCGACGCTGCGCTAGCCAATTGAACATGAAAAAGCGCTCTCCGCATGCGAAGAGCGCTTCGATTCATTTTAAGACATCCCAATTCGAAAAGTGTCGTGCCTCAAGATCGAGTTGTTGTTCCTCAATCCAGCGGAATGCTTCAAGTACGAGCGGTGACGCATTGTCGATTGAAACTTCACTCGCCTTGACCCAACGCGCACCGAGTGAGTCTTGTCCGACGAATTGCTCGGGAATGCCAAGCGTTCCACCGGTCTGTCGAACGAGATAAAAGACGGCGATATGATGGACTTCATCGAACTCCCGCCAGTCCCACGGGAGCTTGAAGTCAGCGACGCCGATCTGTCGTTCAAGTGCGACCTCGAGCCCTGTCTCTTCCGTGAACTCACGGCGCATTGCCGTAGCGAGCGTCTCCCCTTCTTCGAGGCTTCCCCCCGGTAAATCATAGCGATTGATATACGGTCCACCATTCTTTTCAATGACGAGTAAAGCATCGTCCTTCATCAATAATCCATAGACACCAAACGCCCGGTGACAACGAATTGTCTTCATGTGTCATTCCCCCTTCTCTTCATCTGCAGGACGGTCGGGATGAACGCATCGAAGAAACCGTCAAACGGAAACTGTTGCTCTGCAATCCTTCTTTGCAGGCTCAACAGCGACGCACGGGCTCGTTCAATCACATCAGACGGATAGTCGTACAATTTTTGGTTCTCCAAAAATTCGTCCTCGTCGACGACTTTCCACTCTCCATTTCGCTGAACGAGATCGAGATCCAGATCGATGAATGATAAGGTATTTCCCTGAAGAATCGGCGGTAAGCAAATGTTACAGTAGTACGTCACCTCTCCCGTCCGTTCTAAATCGAGACCGACCGTGAAATCCGCATCAAGCGGATAAAATTCAAGACTGTAGTTATCGTATGTATAAAGAGCGTCCCGTCGATGATGATGGAGCGTCCGTCCTGGCGTGTTCGCAATGAGCAGATAATTTTTCGTCTGCTCAAGCACGTATCCGTCCCACGAGTAATGCGGATATCCGTCAAATTTCCGTGCTTCGATTGATAAATGCTTTAGTTCCAAGTCCACCCCGTCCCTTCCCAATAGATCTCTTATTTTACCAAATTATTTCATTCGAGCAAGTCTTTACATGAAGCTTTAAAATTTTGAGACTCTCTCGTTGACATCCTTTATCAAACTGCTATCGTGAAAGTATCATACTCAAGGATGTGGAACTCATGTTCATTGCCGAGTTGTTATTGAATGCTTGCATCGCTTTCACCGGCTTTTATTTGATCGCCAAAATCATTTATAGTCAACGCCTCGCATCGAGTAGCCTGAAGTCGCTTATCGTTGGTCTCGCGACAGGGTTGCTTGGCGTACTGTTGATGTTTAAAGGAATTGCCGTCAACGAATCATTACGGATGGATCTGCGTTATTTACCGCTCGTCCTGCTCGCTTTTTACGGCGTCCGCTCGCCACTGATCATCGCGACGCTGATCATCGGTTGTTCCCGCTTCTACTTCGGCTGGACACCGCAAGCGGTCGTCGCCTTTCTTGCTGTCCTTGGCATCAGCACCGGGATGTACTTCATCCACAAACGACTGCTCCACCGACCGTTCTTGCAAAACCTGATCATGAACGTCTGGGCCTTGTTCATGATCTCAATCGCCGTCTCGATCAATCTCGGTTTTAGTGACGCCGCCCTTCGCTTACTCGCTTCGACATGGACGATCGGACTCGCGGTCGGACTGTTATCGAGTCTGTTGACAATCGACTTTCAATTGCTCAACGAACAGGTCCAGCGCTATAAACAATCAGCCGAACTCGATCATTTGACAGGACTCTATAATCGACGTGTTTGGGACGAACGAACGGCATCGCTTGAAGCAGAAGGACGCGTCTACAATGTGCTCGCGCTCGATATCGATCATTTCAAGCATGTCAACGATACGTACGGTCATGCGAACGGTGATCTCGTCTTGCAACAGTTTGCACGGATCTTGCAGGAAGAGACACGTCCGCACGATATCACTGCTCGAATTGGCGGCGAAGAATTCATGGTCCTCATCTATGATCTCACGCCTCCAAAAGTCACGAAAGTTGCTAACCGGATTCGAGAACGGATCGCGAACACACACTTTCAGCTCGACGGATCCCCGTCGATTGCCATCACGGCATCCGTCGGGATCGCTCACGGGAAACATATCGCCATTCAAAGAATGAATATTCTTGCGGACGACGCATTATATGCCTCAAAGGAACAAGGACGAAATCGTGTCATTCTGTATGAAGCGGATGAAGAGGCAGCCGTCACGACAAACGAACGGGAACCGGTTCGCTCATAAGAAAGGAGTACTCGTCTATGTTAGAGCGAATGAAACAGATCGCTAGACGGATGAAGCAACAATTATCAGTCCTCTCTTATGCAATCGAACATCCTCGTTTACCTCGTCATATCAAATGGGGAATCATCGCCTTGATCGCCTATACTGTCAGTCCGATCGACTTGATACCAGATTTTTTGCCCGTCATCGGCCTTCTCGACGATCTCTTACTCGTTCCACTCGGTATCTACTTCATCATCCGTTCGATTCCTAAAGAGATCTTGACACAAGCACAACGACGACTTGAACAACAAGGAACTCGTTCCTTTCCATTGCTCCGACGTTATGGTCTAGCTTTCGTATTAATTTGTTGGGGCATTGGTATCGGTCTTGTGATATGGTGGATAGTGTAAAAAAAACCAAATCCACCCATAAGGAGTAGTTCAATGAAAACTGAGTTTGAGTTCATGACGACATCGGAAGCAATTCTATTCGTCAGTTCCTTTTTCATGTGGCTTTACATTGGTCGGCATTTCGTCATGATCACGACGTTCGACGACTTATTTTTGACGCAATCTTGGTGGTTACTACTTCCGGTCATCACCTTCATCCTATTCTTACGCTCGTTCGTCGTGCGGCGCTTGATTCTCCATCATAGTCAAGAAGATGAGGACTTGTCACGCGAAGCATAATCCATGTAAAAGAGGAGCTATCCGGCACCGGATAGCTCCTCTTTTTTTACGTTTGATCAATGCGACGAAACTGTAAGCCGCGTGCTTTCCAGTTCGGCAAGAGTTCACGAAGCGCTTCAATCGTCTGCACGGGTGCTTGTGGGTCCGCGCCGAACGTATCCCCGTTATCGTGGAGCAAGATGATATCTCCGTCTGACACATTTGATAGTAGCCTCTTGATTTTTGTCGTCCCGCCTTCTACCTTCCAGTCTTCCGCCATCTTCGACCAGAGAATCATCTTGTAAGCGGTTGGCCAGAGGACATCTCCGGCATTGAGTGCACCCCACGGTGGACGATAGACCGTCGGACATTCACCGGTGATCCGTTCAATGATCATAGCCGTCCGCTCGATTCCTGCCCGGACCGTCGACGGTCGCATCGACCAGTTCGGTCGATGGACGTAATTGTGGATACCGAGTTGATGCCCTTCGTCGTGTATCCGGCGAATGAGGTCCGGATGTGCTTCTGCTTTATGACCAACGACAAAAAACGTCGCCTGAATGCCTTCTTGTTTTAAGAAATCAAGCAGTTCTGCCGTATAGACGGGATCAGGACCATCATCGAACGTCAAGGCGACATATCGTGAGTTCAATGATTTTGTCACGCGCCACCCAAAGACGCGTGACGCCACGTACGGGACGACCGTATAGGCGAGTGTCGCGAGAATTCCTGCTGTGATAAGACGTGAACGCATAGAAACTAACTCCCTTTTATTCATTTACTTTTCGGCGACGGTCTTGCAGGCAACCCGCAATCCGTTCCGCGAAGAACCGCTGATCGGCCATGACGCGATCATTTTGATACACTGTGACTGCTTGTTGCCAAGCATGCATGACGTCTGGGTTCTCAAGCGTCCGACGGATGACGTCCGCGAGTGTGTCCGTTTGATGAAATGCGAACGCAAGTCCTTTCTCCATCAAATACGTACGATTGATCTCTTCTTGTCCCGGTAGGACGTGCTGAATGAACAACGGTACACGTTTTTCGAATGCTTCGCTAACCGTCACGCCACCCGGTTTCGTAACGATCGCATCCATTCGTTCATACAACTGATTCATCTCATCCCGTGAATCGATATAGGTGAGCGGATGGATATGTGGATGACGTCGCGAAGCTAGTCGTTTATACAATGTTTGGTTCTTCCCACATAAGACATGGAAATCTGCTTCTGGACACTGTTCGATCTGCGTCAGTAAGGTCTCGAGTTGACCTAGTCCACCGTTTCCGCCTGCGACAAGAATTTGTTTGCGTGATTGCGTCGAGCGAAAAATGGAACCGCCAGCGATTGCTGGATGGACGGGGATACCCGTCACGAACAAGCGCTCAATGGGTACAGCATGATGCTCGTGCAATTCTTGCCTTGCCTCACGATTCGGCAACAGATGATACTCGATATGCGTCTTTCCCCAGACGCGGCTGACGAATAAATCGGTATAGGCATTGATGACCGGTACGTCACAAAGGTTTCGTTCTTTTAATTGATTCAAGAGATAGGATGGAAACGCATGTGTACAGATGATGACGTCCGGTTGTTCCGTCTGGATGATCCGTAACATCTGTTGTTGGAAATAATGCGACGTCCACCCTGTCGACCGCGCATTGCTCGAACGTCCGGCAATATGCTGGTGATAAAAACGGCTATAGCCGTTTGAGAAGTGTCGGATCCAGTTCAGGTAAAACTTCGATGTCACCCATTCCGCAAACGGGCTGATCGTACTGAGCAATTCTACTTCCTTGACTTCAACCCCTGGACCTTGCAGTCGTTCGGCGATCGCTTCGGCAACCAGATGATGACCGGATCGCATCCTTAAAAAAGGAAAGATCACTATTTTTTGCATCGTTCGTCCACTCCTTCAAACTGTTCCGACGTTCCTTCAAAAAAAGAAGTAACGTTTAGTCTTCTTTTCCCGCTTCGTTTTTCCCTGAAACGACGCGTTTCTCAAGTCGCTTCCGCTTGAGCCATTTCACGAGCACTCCGAGCAGGAACAATACGAGTAAGGCAAGTCCGAAATACGGTACGACTTCCGGCTTGATATGAAATGTCTTTCCTGCAAAATGACCGAGTAAGACAAAGGGTACGACCCACAGCGCGGAACCGATTGCTGACACAAAAAAGTACCGACCGAAAGAAATCCGCTTCATGCCTGCAAAATATGGATTGATCTGTCGCACCCCCGGAACATAAAGACCGCCGATGATCGTTCGATTGATTCGTTCCATGTAGCCGTTTGACACCCGCTCCCAACGTTCCTTCGTCAATCCGATGAATCGACCGTATCGTAGGACAGTCGGTCCGAAGAAGCGACCTGCTCCATATGCCGTCAGCATACCGACGAACGTCCCAGCATACGCAGTCAAGATCGAATAGATTAAACGTTCTTCGTTTTGACCACTTAAGATGCCAATCAGGACGAGTAAGGATTCTTCCGGTGCTGGAATCCCGACGATGCCAAAAAATAAAAAAATAAAAATAACGCTGTATCCATAGGCATCGAGATACTGATTGACCGTATCCATGTTCATGTCGTCACGTCCTCTACTGCTGTCTTTCTGTACTGTTTCAACGTCTTCTGACTATGTATTCGTTCCTGTTGAAGCAATTCCTTTTTTAGAAAAATTAAAACCTGGTTCATTCGAAAATTGACCTGTTCTCGCATCTCTCCTCGTGACAATGCTCAGTCTGTAGGAGATGATGAATAGAGTAAAGTAGATCTCTATAGAAAGAAGGAGGATGACAATGAAAGAGACTGAAAAGCTGACGATTCAACCGCTATCGTTCGAGAGCATTCCATTCGTCAATCATTCCAACGATTCATTCCCGATCATCGGACGCATCGTTCCGCAGTTTTCTGGTACCGCATGGTCTTATACGGAAGAACTCTATGAAACCGCTACTGAAACCCGTTTTCCTGACGATCGACTCGATTGGGCGACGTATATCGAAAACGAGAATCGAATCGTCCTCCTCGCCTTTTCCGGCACTTCTTGTGTCGGACAGATTCGTCTTGTTCGTGACTGGAACCGTTTCGCCTACATCGAAAACATCGCGGTCAAACAAGCGTTTCGTAAACTAGGCGTCGGACACCAATTGCTTGTCGCTGCGTCAAAATGGGCACAGCAACGTGAGTTGAGTGGTCTGTCACTCGAAGCACAGGACGATAACTTGATTGCTTGCCGTTTTTACAAACGAGAAGGTTTCGTGCTCGGCGGTGTCGATAGTTTAAAACAATTCGCCAATCCACATATTGAACTGACCTTGTATTGGTATAAACTATTTTGAACGTCAGTCGGAAAGGGCTTATCTCATGTTATCTATCGTAAAGAACAGTTTCATTTCCGCGATATTGTTCGCTTTCTTGTATGCACTCATTGCTGGGTTTGAGATGGGTGATCCAGCAATATACGACACTTCCTTCACTGACTTCTTTATGATTGGTCTATTGTTTGCCGGTCCCGCCATTTCGCAAGAATTGTCCTCTATCTGCTCATGCTACCAAATTCGTTTTCGCTTGTTCACATCTTATTCTGTTCAGGTGTAGCGTTGATCTATTTCATCGTCTCCGAGTCGGCGCGAAAGTATTTATCATTCCTCCCCTATCTGTTCGGGTGGCTCGGTCGGACCGTCTTCAGCTTTTTTCTGTTTCTCCAATTGTTTGGCTCGATGACGATGATGGTTCCGTTTTTGTCTTACGCGGTGCAGCTCGTCAATGAACAGTTGGATGCTGTCATGCTATTATTCTTCAGCGGTACCGTGATTGCTGACGCTCTGTTAGCTGTCCGCTTCACGAAACGTTCGCTACCGTGGATGACGCATCTCCTCGTTCATCAAGGTACGGTCTTCGTGTTTGCCGGTGCGTTCATCTTGTTCAGTGCACTTCCCGCGCTATTTTTCATCGGAAACGTAGTCGCTGCCTTTTTATATGTAATGATCACCCGTCTATTCATCCTCATGAAGACTGGAAAGGAGGAGTACCATGATCCGTCTGTCATTTCGACTACTGATGAGTAATTGGATTTTTTTGATGTTCTACCAATACCTTCCGTTGTCACCACGACTTATGCCCGATACAGACTCTGGGTATTATTCAGGTGTCTTCGAAACCTTGCTGTCGTTTGCGATCGTCATCACGATTGGTGGCATCCTGACTGACGCGATTCGTTACTTCCGATTTCGCTCACGTCCACTACCTTGGATAACACACCTCCTCCTGAATCAAGGCATCGCCTTATTACTCGGTGGCGTACTGTTACTTGTATTCAAAGGTCTGTTTCAACCGATCTATTTTCAGGCAATCGCGAGTAGCGCCGCTTTCCTCTACTTTTTGATGACGCGTTTGACATTGTTATACAAGAAAGATTCAGCTGTTTGAAATCAGCCACTTTCTTACATTTTTGTTAGGTAAAACAAGAAGACCTACGCTTTATACTAAATGTATCGTTTAGTAAAAGGAGACATGCCACATGTTTCGTCAAAAATCGCTTCTGTATTTACTCATTTTTCTGTCCTTTGGTTTAGCTTTCGATACGATCACAGGATCGTCTCTCGTTCCGTTCGTCGAACCCCTTCATCTTTTGATGACTTCTCTTGCGTTGACGATCACGACCGCCTGTTTGACTCTGTTCTTTTTGCTTTACTACGGTCTTCGTCCGCATCTCGAATTACTGATCGTCCTTCCCTTTTTGATTTTGACGAGCGGCATCACGTTCTTCTTCGTCTTCTTGAGCGCAATGACTGTCATTTAACGTCACCAAAAAGGGGCTGACTCAAAAGTCAGTCTCTACAAAGATAAGGGTGGCAGAATGATGATCTGCCACCCTTATCTTTTAACAAAAAGAATGACGCGTCACACGCCACTCCTACAGGAAAAAGCGCATTATGCGCTGTCAGAGAAAAACAAGACCCGATTTCCTGCTTGAATGAAGCAGGAAAACTGGCTTGTGTCTCGCCTGAGGAAAGGGCGTGAAAAGACGAGTCATTCTTTTTTTGAGTCAGCCCCTTTGATCGACAATATGTAGATCACGGTTTGGCATGAAGCTCAAGCAACGGATCGGCGTCACTCGGCCAATTGATTTGTCCCGTGTAATGATCCTCAATCGTCGCGACTGGTTCCGAACGTTCGAATCGAGACGGTTGCGTCGACGTCGTACAGTCGATCAAGATCGCTAACAGACTGATGATACTAAAACATCGTCGCATCATGATGTATGCTCCTTTTGTCGTTTCTCTTCTCATTTTAAGCAAACCGTGCTGATTCGCCATCCGTCCTCCGCTGTATCTCTCACTTCGCCCATCAAAAAAGACCGACTAGATACGTCGGTCTGACACCGTCATCCTTGTTCACCAACGACGGAAAATCGTTCGTTGAGATGTTGTCCCTTTTCAAGCTCATCCACTACAGCAATAGCGTAATCCGCGTAACTGATATAGCTTTCCCCTTTTGCATTTAGAATCATCTGCTCGCCGCCGACCAAATACGTTCCTGTTCGTTGACCGCTCGGATCAAAGAATCCAGCGGGGCTGAGATACGTCCACGTCACGTCTTGCTGTCCTTGTAGTTCGATCAGATTTTTCCCCATATTCGAGGCTGTCGGATAATACGCTTCCGGGAAATCCGGTGTTTCCATGACGCGTGTCGAATGACTCTCGTCAACGAATAGACTACCAGCTCCACCGACGACGAATAGGCGCGTCTTACTGCCTGCTAACTGATTGATCAAGTGACGCCCGACTTCGATATGTTTCGTCTCCTCACCGGGTGCTGCGTTAAACGCATTGACGATTGCGTCAAACTCGTTCAAGTCGTCTTTCGTCAGTGCGAGGACATCGCGCTCGAGAATCGTGACGTTAGCCGTCACTTTTGCCGCATTACGGACGATTGCTGTGACGTCATGCCCGCGCTCGATTGCTTCTTGTAGAATCAATTGCCCTGCTTTTCCTGTTGCACCGATCACTCCAATGTTCATGATGATTCCTCCTTTTGATATGTAACTACTTCGATTACATGTAACCAATATAGTTACAATCAAAGTGCTTGTCAACATTATTGTCTCTATTCCCCGTTTCTTGCCAAATGAACAATACGACGTATAATGAGAGAACACTGTTATTAAGAAGGAGGGGTCATCGGTTGGCCATCAGTACACGTTTTTCCGTCGGCATCCACATTCTCTCGTTGATTGCAACCGACGAGAAAATGACATCCGACTTGATTGCCTACAGCGTCAATACGAATCCGGTTGTCATCCGTAAAATCATGAGCATGCTCAAAAAAGCCGATTTGATTGAAGTTCGTCCGGGTGTTGCCGGTGCGCGGCTCGCCCGTCCATTGTCTAGCATCACGTTGCTTGACGTTTATCACGCTGTCGCTGTCGTACCGGACAAGGAATTGTTCGGCGTCCATGCGGCACCGAGTCCAGACTGCCCGGTCGGACGAAACATCCAATCGACGGTCACGCCAATCTTCGAGCTTGCGCAATCCGCCCTTGAGAAAGTGCTGGCTCATGTCACGCTTGATGATATCGTCAATGAAATCGAACAAAAAGAAGCATCGTCCTCGAAAGGATGATGCTTCTTACTTTAGAAAAACCATTGGTATAGCAAATATCCTCCACCAAGGATTACGACGACTGCAAGCATCTCAAGTCCGCGCATTCCGTCGTTTTGTCCACGAGGTACGGCACTACCAAGACCTTGATCAACACCATCGCGTAGATGATCGAGTGTTTGTTTCTTTTCTTGTTTGTAGCGAGACAATCGAATAACCCCCTTTTTACATATTGTACCATTATATCCTTCTCTTGTATGATGATATTAGTTGATTAAATAAAGAGTTCATCATCAGCTGTTATTATTGAAATAGCGAGTTTCAAAAAACGGAAAGAGTAAGATTGATTTGTTAATCGATAATCGTGTCCTTCCCTTCTGCTCGTAACCGCTGAAGCGATGCTTTCATCGTCTCAATCTCTTCGTCCGTATGCCGTTCCCACGTTCCGAGTTCAGCGATGATCTTCACAGGTTCAGTCGAACGATACGACCTGGTCGGATTGCCTGGAAATCGTTTGTTCGTCAAATTCGGATCATCTTCATACGCCCCGAGCGGCTCGACGAGGTAGATGTGCTCTGGAGCGTCAGATTGTGCGAGCTCCGCGCCCCACTTCGCTGCATCGAGCATTGCCGTGAAATAGATATGTTGGAGCGGATGTTCTCGAAAATTCGATGCATGTCCCGGCTTTAATTCGTCACCGATTTGAAGTGTCGCTTTCGTGCCATGGAAAAATGGACCTTCGACTGTTTTCATATACTCGCCTCCTGACTTGATACATTCAGTATAGGCAGTAGATTCATCGAGATGTAGTCTGTTTCAAAACGAAATTTCAAGGTATACTTATAGCAAAAGAAGACAAATTTGTCGTCAGATTGTAAATCGTTTTTCATCTACCCGTCAAGCATGATGGGATTAGTCATTTTATATAGGAGGTCATCCGTTTAACGTGAAGTTCTTTAAAGCTTTAGCGAAAACCGAAGAGGCTGTCTGGATTCCAGAAGCCGAGTGGCAAACCGTTTGTAAGCAAGAAGGATTGACAGTGCCGAATCATCCACAAGAACAAATCGTTGGGCTTGCATATAATAATCAACGCCAGATTGTTGAGGTCACTCGAAACTTACGTCTCCCTTCACTAAGTTATTACGTTACGATTCTTGAACCACCGAATAGTCGATCGCTTGTCTCGAAACGATCCTATTTGACCGTTCTTTATGAAGGTACGAAACAGACGGAAAATACAGAATATGGTACGTTTTCTTTAATTGAAATCAATGTCAGAGAAGAAGGTCTTGGCGAACGTGGTTTGTTGCTCGAGGCTTTGATTCAAGACATTGTGAAAAAATTCAAGTCTTTTGTCATTCGTGGCGACTATGCGACGATCACCTTACAAGGACGCGTCTCTGAGATGTGCTTTACGAAATATGGATTCCAATTGAAGGATTCGTATCTCACGTTATCAAGCGGTATACTTCCTGATCGGATTTGATTCGATCAGGATTTTTTATAGGTATATCGAAATAATGGAAAGTGATGGTTTTTCGCTCAAACTAGTAGCACGAGATATTTTTAATATGGTATGGTGAAACTAGTTCAACAGCAGTACATTCTATATTTAAGAAGTTCTCCATGACAACAACTACAGAGACATATCCAATGGCATGCCGGCATACAATTGCGGCCTATCATAATCAACAAATCAAGCGTGCCAACGATTTCTTAAAACACTGGGATCTTTCCCATACGAATCTGGAAGTATTACGTTGCTTACACACGACCTCATGCACGAGTCAGAAGGAAATCGCCGAACGGATCCAAGTGACCGATGGCACGATTTCACACGGAATCAAACGACTGTTCGACCGGCAACTGATCACGCGTCAACGGAAATGGAAGACGAACTATCTTCTGCTGACGGAAAAAGGAACAGCCATCCTACAAGAAGTGGTGCCCGCCTACGAACGTTTTCAACAAGAACAATTCGCCGCTTTGACGGCTCGACAACAAGAAGAATTGATCCGTTTCTTCGATAAGCTCAACCCTGCGTGACGAAAGAGGAGGAAAAAATATGACCTTCACATTCGAATCCTCGATGCAGCACTGGAACGCCATTCAGCGACTCCATGGCCGTTATTCGAAAGAAGTCAACGATGTGTTGAGACCAAAAGGACTCTCGAAGTCCCAATTCGATTTATTGATGACCTTGTATCACCAAGAAAGTGCGACGCAAAAATCACTTGAACGAACGCTTGAACTTTCAAGTGGCGCCATTTCACAAACGGTCAAGAAATTACTTGCTGAACATCTCGTCATCCGGAAACGGATCAATCGAGAAAAGCGGGTTTTGTTGACAGAACAGGGAACGAAGTTGATCCAAACGTCCGCTCCTGAAATCGAGGAAATCGATGATCGTTATTTCCGTGCTTTTACGTCAAAGGACCACGAAACGTTTGATCAATTGCTGCATAAGATGCAGAGCGATCATTTTTAAATGCTTCTAGTCGCTAAAACTTTGCAAGTCCTTCTCTCTTCTGCACGGTACAGGAGAGAGAAGGACTCTTTTTGTTATTCATTGGTAACATCATGTCGCGCGATTTTATAATCTGACTCAGATATTTGCCATTCCTCTCGAGTCCACCATGCGATCAAGCTCGCCATTAATAAGATGCTTGCCCAGTAAATCAAGAAGGTGTTGCCGTTAAAGTATTGACTGTTCATATAGGGCGAAGGCATCGACGTAATACTCGTTAAATAGTCCCCATCAATCGTTCCACGATCTGCAATGACTTGTTTTTTGACCAACACTTGATACTGGCTGAACTGTTCGATTTGATAAAGGATGCCACACACAAGATAGATTGTCGTGCTGGTGGATAGACCAATCAAGGATAAAAAACGTAACTGCGCTTCTCTTATCCATTTCAACACCAGAATGATCCCGATTGGAAAAAGTAACAGGAGTAGCATGAGTGGTAGGAACCCTAGATTCCCATTGCCGCTAATTTGTTGTGGATATACTTGCGTCGAGCGACCCAAGGATACAAGAAGTCCACTAAAGATGCTTAATGCTACTATCAATCGGTCTATCTTCACGATTCTCATCCAATCGTTCCCTCCTTTAAAAATTGTTCGTGATCAATATGATTACACTCATTATACAAAAAGGAGATATTCAAAATTTCCTTTTTCAGGAATCAAGGAAATGTGTTATCCGATTTCTATTATCTTTCAATTTCATTTTTTGAATCAATTTCTTTTTAAAATTTTTCTCGATATTCTGACGCCGTCACGTAATAATAGATGAAAAGGAGTGGTCTGACCATGCTATTACGTCATATGACACATCGGTATCATATGAAATCCATCGTGTCACGCGGAGGATTATCGCCGGCATTCCAAGTCGACGCACCAAAAGGCTGGATCGCGTTTGAAGTCGATCCTCCAAGCGAAGCGTACCAAATGCACTTTCATCAATTGAAGAGTGAGTGGCAAGATGGAGATATCGTCACCCTCGAATTCGACGGGGAGAGAATGCAAGCAGCAGGTTTTGAAATTCTGCACTCGAATGAAGATTTCCGCAATCAAGATGCAGAGAGATTAGGGGTATCCATCAAGGAAATTGGCTCGTTTGCATTCATTCATAATTTCGTCTCACTTGATTATCTAATCGAGTCTTCACGCGAGAAAATCTCAGAGTATTATTGATTTAGAAGAGAACCTGTTATCTTTTTTTAAAGATAAGGTAATTACGATACTTTAATACACCTTTAGGATATCGTTGGTTGTATAGAATAAATATTTACTAAATATATCATTTTATTGTAATTATCTTTCAGAAACCATTTGAGAGGAACACGAACATGTGGAATACATTGAATCATCTCATCCTCAACGTCGCTCTAACCTTTTTCTTCGTGCTCATCTCTCTATTCTTTTTTAAACGGTTTCAATTCCGAAATACGCTCGACAGTTGGCTGAAAAAAAATCTATTAGTGCTCATTCTTGCAACCGGTGCCGGCTACTGGGTCATTCACAATGCCATCACCTATGAGGGATTTCGTTTCGATTTGTCGATTACTTTAATCGTCATCGCCTTCATCTATGGAGGCATCAGTAGCGGCTTCATCACGACGCTCGTCTTCGCTTCCCTTCAAACGTTTATTTTTCATTCCAATCATGCATTCTGGCTCGTCGGTACGTATCTAATCGTCAGCATCGTTGTCTTATACTTACAAAATGAAGCACCGGATCGCTTTATCTCGTTTCCGATCATTTTTTCAATCGCACTCATTCTTTGTTTACCATTCGTTCAACATGTTCGTCCGAATGACGTGACGGCGATGACGGTATTTCTCGTCGGAAACGGCTGTGCCGGTCTCCTGCTACACAGTATTTTGCATCAAGTCCGCTGGCACTTCCATCAAGTCCGGATGCATCGGCGTCTCGCTTTGACGGATATGTTGACGGGACTTGATAATCGGCGCCATTTAGAAGAGACAGTCCAACGATATAAATCACAACAGATGAACTTTTCAATCATGATCATCGATGTCGATCATTTCAAACAGGTCAATGATACATACGGTCATGACCGAGGGGATCATATCTTACGACAAATCAGTGCCTTGCTTACGTCCTATTGTCCCCCTTCTTGTGTGCTCGGGCGATTCGGCGGTGAAGAATTCATGATGCTGTTACCGGAATATTCATTGCCTGAGACGCGTCGAATCGCGGAACAAATTTGTGAAGCCAGTGCCACGCGAACGTATGAGTTATCAGCGACGGAACCGCTACAAGTAACGTTATCGATTGGTGTGTCTCGCCAAACCCATCAACCGTCTGAGATCTACAATTTTCTACAGACAATCCAGCAGGCAGACGCTGCCCTCTATCAAGCGAAAAAGAGTGGTCGGAATTGTGTCTTTCATCATGACCCGTTACGATAAAAAAGTGAAATCCCCCCTCGTGTAACACGAAGGGGGATTTCGATATGAACAGGAGGAACGAGCATGGAGATCACGGACGTCTTACGGTTCACTAATCGCGAGGACTTTAGACAGTGGTTATCAGAACACGCGGAACATAAGTCGTTTTGTTGGGTAATCCTCAGTCGAAAACAGACAGGAGAAGGTTTACTCTATCTTGATGCCGTCGAGGAGGCACTTTGTTTCGGCTGGATTGATGGAATTGTGAAGAAGACAGCGGACGGTGAACTGGCGCAACGATTCACACCGCGCCGAAAGAACAGTAACTGGACCGAACTAAATAAGGAACGGGTTCGTCGCTTAGAACGGCTCGGTTTGATGCAACCGTCCGGACGACAGGTTCTCCCGGATATGCGACCTGATGCGTTCGTCATTGATGACGTAATAAAGGCGCGTCTACAAGAAGACCCGGTCGTTCATGAACAGTTTAAACACTTCCCGGAACTCTATCGACGCATTCGAATCGATACGATTCAAAGTGTACGCAAGGATCCCGTTCTCTATGAAAAACGTCTGCAGACCTTAATTGAAAAAACGAAACTGAACCAGATGTACGGTCAATGGAATGACGGAGGTCGTCTCTTACTCGAAGAGGGTCCGGAGACGGAATCCGTTGCTGATTGGTCAGACCGCTAAGAAAATCTCTTCTAACGATTGGCGTCCGATTTTGCACCTCGTATACTTTGACATCTTGTTTCGCAAGCGAGAAGAGTAAATTCGGAATATCTTCTTTTGACGTTAATTCAAGTCGTGTACATTCATCTGTTTGCGACAAGAGTCGAGCGTATTCTGGCAGATGTGATGGCTTTAACCGTGGAACAGTCCGAATACGGATTTGAATTTCCTGCCTCATCGCTTCTTGTAATGACGCAACGGTTCCAGAGCGGACGATTCCACTGGCATGCGCGCGGTACGACGGCCGCTGCGATCATACGTGCTCTTCACCATGATGATGTTCTTGATTTTTTTCCGGATGTTCCACCAACAAACATTCAGTTGTACGTCGCAACGTTACCTCCAGATCAAGCACCCATCCGTCAGCAACGGATTCTCAAAATTTAAGAAAGGAATAGCCTTTCTTTTGAAAGACACCTCCGCTTGCTTTGTTTTATTTTGATAAAATAAATAAAAACAAATGGAGGTGTCTCATGAAACGTACCTTAATGTTAGCCGTTCTTCTTATTCTAGTCGTCTGCATCATCGTCTTCGAACCGTTCCGTGGTGCGCCGCCAAACCCTGACGTCGAGGCAAACGGAAAGGATGTCCCGACCGTCCAAGGCTCTTATTGTTGGGATAGTTTACTTCGCAGTCAATGTGTCGATAAGATGTACCGTGACGGTCTTGATCTAGCAAAGGGAAAAACGTCAGTTACCGTCTCTGCCGGAGCCCCCGTCCGTGTCGAATTATCCGGTGATCTTAAAAGCGTGAAACTGATACAGTGGAACGATCAAAAACAAGAGTCTCGCGTCACTTTGAACAATGACCAGTTCAATGCTCCAACAAATCCTGGTATCTATGCTTATGAATTAAACTCCCGCTGGAAACAAGGCGACGGACAATTCGGATTCTCGTTAAAAGTTCAGTAAACACAATATCCCCACTGTCGTCTTATTGCGTCAGTGGGGTTTTGCTGTCATCCAGTTTGACGGTACAGCTGCAAAATTCCGAAGACAGTCAAGATGAGATAGCCGGTTCCGATGAACAGAAAGACTGGGCGAATCAATTGATCCTTCGGTTGACGCGTGATGCCTTCGAAGAAACAACTGACAATAAAACCGAGGACCAATATCACGACAAACATGAAGAGGAATATTTCGAGAAGACCGACTGGACCGGTGTGCGTTAGCGAAGGTGCTATCCAAAATAGACTACCAATGATAATAGCAAGTATGACGGTACCCAGTACGATCCCGATGAGTGGATGGATCGTGTTCAGTCGCCGGATCACATCATGATGTTTGACGAGACGCTCCACTACTGTCATCGCTGACAGACAGGTCAGTAAAAATAAGATTAAAAAATAGATTGCTTGCTCGATCGGACGGAACGTCGTGAAAAAGACAGTTCCGGTAAGAACAAGGAGTGGAGATATGAAAAAAATCAAACGTTTCATTTCTTTCCCTCCTTCGTATGACTTTCTTGAAAGTGAACGCGTGACCATGACAATGTATCATACAACCTGTTACATCTTTCACCAATTCAATCACTTTTCTAATTCTGATATCTATGTATCATTTTCAATAATTGTAAAAATTTGATAAAATTCTTTACGGTTTCATTCTGCATATGCTAGGATGAGACAAATCATATGAATCAAACGCATTGAAGAGAACAGTACGTCATTTCGATTTTTCCTAGAGAGCTCCGATTGGTGGGAAGGAGCAAAAGTCATTGACCGAACCAAGCCTCTGAGCAGCACGGTGGAACCGAATCGGGGATATCGTGACGGGTGCTCCCGTTATCGAGCTCAGGTATTTGCCGTTTAAAAGCGGTCGTACCGATGAAGGCGGTACCGGTGACGGTTTCGCGAACAGGGGTGGCACCACGACACGCACAGTCTCGTCCCCAAGACCAACGTCTTGGAGGTGGGATTTTTTTTATTGGCTTAAAACACAATAAAAAAAGGAGTGTGTCATATGTCGAATTGGAAATACCCTGGATTGCTGTTACTTGGTGTCGGTGTCTCGAACATCGGAGCTTGGGTCTACTTCATCGCCTTGAATTTAATCGTCCTCGAACGAACGGGATCGGCGTTCGCCGTCTCCGTTCTCTATGTCCTGTTACCGATCTCCGCGCTGTTGACGAGTCTTTGGTCCGGCAGTGTCGTCGATCGAATCAATCAACGTCGCTTGCTCGTAATGCTTGACGTCGGGCGCGCCGTGCTCGTCTTTTCACTGACATTGATCGATTCATTGTATGTTCTTTATGCGCTCGTCTTCATCTTGAACATCGGTAACACGCTTTTTGAGACATCCTCATTGGTCTACATGACGAAGCTCGTGCCAGAGACTAGTCGCCAACGGTTCAATGCATTAAAGAATTTCATTCAGTCGGCAGGTTTCATTCTCGGACCATCGATTGCCGGCTTTTTATTTTTAATCGGTTCCCCAGAAACAGCAATCGTATTGAACGCGGGAGCACTGTTGTGTTCTGCCACTTTATTGTCCGTCTTGCCTGACGTCCACTTGGCGGCGACTACAGCAGTCCCCTTCTCACTCCGAGTGATTCTTAAGGACTGGAAAGAAACCTTTCAGTTTGCACGGACGCGGCGCTACATCACGCTCGTCTACGCCTTCTATGCGCTGATGATCGTCTTGATGAGCGGACTCGATTCGCTTGAAGCCTCGTTTGCGACGATCGTTTTGCAGATGGATGAGAGTACGTATGGATTCCTCGTCAGTATCGCCGGAATCGGCATCATCTGTGGTTCCGCGGTCAATGCAACCTTTACTCATCGCTTGTCGCTCCGGTTCTTGATCCAGTTTGGGGCACTGATGACGCCTGTAGGTTACTTGATCTTTGCCTCGGCGACGTCATTCTTGATTGCAGCGATCGGCTTTTTCTTGCTAAGTTTTGCCCTTGCATTCGCAAACACGGGCTTCATGACGTTTGCTCAAACACATATCCCCGTCGAATTGATGGGACGGTTCCTCAGTAGCATCCACGTTGTACAATCGACTGGTGTCATTCTACTGACTGCCTTGATCGGTCTATATGCCGAGACCTCGATCCGCTTGACGTATACCGTTGCTTCAGTTGGCTTCCTCCTGATTGGTGTATTGATCGTCTTCATCGTGCAAGACCGAACGAAACGTCAATATTTTACGACCGAAACCGATGAAACGATTAAACTTTCGTCATGAGAAGGAAAGGAAGATATTCATGCAGTTGACTGGAGAACGAATTTTTTTACGCCAGATTGAAGTGACGGACGCGCACGTCTTATTCGAACAAACACAAAATGAGACATTACGTTACCTGACCGGAACGACAGCGACGTTTTCGCTCGAACAGATTGAACAGCATATTCTCTCGATTCAAGCTGATGCGACGCGTCATGATTTTGCAATTTGCCTGACGTCGGGTGAGATGATTGGCGAGTGTTTGATTCTTGATATCGATTTGGATTCAGGAATCGCTGGCTTTCGGATTTCACTGCGTGCCCTCCCCTGGACCGGTCAAGGATACGGGACAGAGGCAATCGCGTGTATCTTTCGATTTTGTTTCGAAGAACTTCAGCTGGGTCAACTTGAACTCGAAGTGTTTTCGCACAATGCACGAGCAATTGCGGCTTATAAGAAAGCCGGTTTTCAAATCATTGAAATGATTCCTGATGCTTTATTGTACGATGGCGTTTCGTTTGACGAAATCATCATGCGGAAACGGAATCCACGCGTTGTTTAAAGAGTCAATCCTGATGTAGCACCTCCTCCGTGAGGTGCTATTTCTATTTCCTTAAAATTAATATCCATAATTAACAGATTTTTTAGTCAATTCACTCTTATTTGTATATAATGGAAAATTAAAAAGAAATATATGGATAAAAGAATATCTTATCGAAAGGCATCTTATGCAATGCTCAATTAACCAAATCGAAATGAGGTGGAGAACATGCTGAGATTCATCTGGAATTCCTGGTGGCGTAACAAGGAGCGGTTCATCCTGCTGCTCGTCGGTGTCCTGATCGTCAGTACAGGACTCAGTTATTTAATCGGTACGACGCAAGCGAACAATGGAACGGTCGTCGATGAACTGCAAAAACGCTGGGATTCGTCCGTTTCGGCAACGAAATAAAGTATTCAGCTAATGTCAATTCATAAACCGGAGTGATGAACATGTCTTCTCAAATCATATGTACGTATGATTTTTTAAATTCACCGAACGCTATTTCAAATTCTTCAGCAAGGGACATTCCCACCATTCTGTCGATTGAAGCAAATGTCAAAATCATCATTGATCAAGCACTATATCTTGAAACATCGTTAGCCATCTTCGAGTTTTATAAATCGTTGTATCGGTGGAAAAGATTGGTGACACCTTCATTCATTCCTGCCTTTTATTATTATTCGGTGGAGTTTGATCATGATGAAGAAGGGGCGATCGTATCGATGGTCCCTTCCACGAATCAAGGAAATATTCAATCGATTTGGGGCGATGAACGGATGAACACTGTTTTTCCTCTCGACACCTTAGTGATGTGCTTGTCTGATTTAGAAAGGCAACTTCGATTCGATCTTGAAACGTACTTCGACATTCAGCTGGATGCCTTCATCCGTCACATTCCCTATTCGTCATCAAAACTTTAATAGAATGAGGAGACTTCTATATGCTTGATTTATCTCGGTTCCAGATCGAGCTTGATATCAGGAAGCCAACACCCTATTTTCAGTCAACACCAGAACGCCGTATCCGCTTTTTAATGGAAGACCTAAATGCCTCGCAGTTGAAAGAAATTCTTCAGACGATTTTTCAAGAAGACAGATCCATCCACCTTCTATTCGTTGCTGCATACATCCATCATCATCGGCGCTACTTAGAAAAGGCACGAGTAGGATCATCGATCATGATTCGAAACTGGAAAGAGTATATCGTGGAAGATGAAGGAGCTCATACGGGTGTCGTATATGCACATGTGAAACATATAAAGCTAGATGAAATCATCTCCTACTGCTTAAACGTCTATCGAGGGCACACACCAGCTTACATCGTCTTCCATGACTCAGTTTTTCTTTTGTATGTATCGACAGACGTAGTGGATATCATTGGCGATGCGACTGCGATTAAGTCACTCAAGGAAACATATGTTGATCTTTACGACCGACTTTACGATGATTTCGATCATGTGCTACGTCACTAAATGATATTACGCTTTAATCCACTATTCATATTGACATAAAGGATAGAAGATCAGGTCTCTCTGATCTTCTGTCCTTTTTGACGTTTTGAATCATGAGTCAATAATATGAAAACTCTATGAAACTACATCCTCCAGTAGAAGGGATTTAATCGTTTCTTGTGGAAAAATATGCTAGTAGTTCATCGATTAATCTTGTTAAGCTTATTGATTGCAAAATTCGCAGACAAGTTAGAAGGAGGTTAACTAAGTGGGACCGACCAATGACATGTGGGTGTGGATATTGACCTATGCTTTCTTTTTCATCACGCTTATCAGTGCGATCTTCGTCGCAATCAAGCAACCAGCCTTGAGAAAAGCATCGATTCGAGCGATGTTAGCGATGCTTTTCATGTATGCATTATTCATTTGGAACTCCTTGTACCGTCTTGACATTACAGAATTCAGACATTTTTACGAAGGATTGACGACACTGCGACCGTGGGCATGGATGTGCGTCTTCTTGTTCGCCTACACATTAAAGTGGTGGTATCTCGTGTTTCTTCACACCCGTCGTCCGACTCCCTCTTCACATGATATGCAGCACTGACTTACGTTTCCGAAAACCTTCGAAGGAGCTATCTGATATGAAATTACATCGATTTGCATCCGTCTTTTGTCTCTCGACCGTCGTTTGGGCGACAGCGGGTTGTTCTATGACGGAAGAACAAGCAACACCGCGTGTAGCACAGAAAAATAGCGCGTCACCTGAACAAGTAAACACTTCCTCCAAAAAAGCAGCGACCGACTCCAAGAACCAACAATCAATCGAATTAGAAAAACAAACGGAGCGCGTCACGTTAGGTCAAACGAAAACGTACGATCTCTCTTCTTTACTGAGCAAACACCGTGTCTCGATCGATCCACAGTATGCTTATCAAAACCAGATCTTCTACTTTGACCTACAAGAAAACAAGAGTGTCATCTATACATACGATACGAAACAACAGCACAACAAAATCGTCCATGCGACGAAGAACGCAATCCCGATGGTGACGGGTACAGGTGCGTTTTTACTATGGGTCGAAACGGAACAGCCGACAAAGACCGGTGTGAAGTGGTCGATTCGCCAACTGAAGATTACGACGAATCAGGTGACGACACTTGATGCTGGCGAAAGTCGTTTCGATACGTCCCCGCCGCATATCGATGTCACGTCAACACGTGCGTCCTGGATCACGCAGGAAGCGACTGAACAAAAAACGATTTCCACGTTAAAGTCTTATTCGTTAAAAACCGGAAAGATCACGCCACTCCAGTCCTTCATTTTAAAAACAGGAAAAACACGAGATGGTCTGTTCACGTACGAGCACCGCGATAGCGATGACGGCGTGACCTTATACACGTCTCACTACAAAAACGGAAAGAACGTCCGAGTGCTCGAGACATTGGATGGTGCGTATAAAAAAGAGTTGTCCGGATTGATTGATTTCAGTCGTAGCGGCACCTATTTCGCTCTTGGAACAGAAGGAGACGCCATTTTCCAGCCCATCGGATTGGACCAAAAGACGCTGAACTATTCCGCTTCAAGTGCCCAGACGACGATTAGTGGCATTCGTTTTCTCTCGAACACACAAGTCATCTTCCGCGAAGGTATCAATCAGTTGATGTACGCGGACCTAAAAGCGAAGACGGTTGCTCCCCTGACGGACTTTGAAGAGTTGGTATCCCTTCCTCTTTACCAGGACGGTGTACTGGCGTATAGCATCACGAATGGAACGAAAACGACGTACCAAGTTGTAAACTTGAAAGTTTCAAATTAATAGACATAACGATAAAAAAGTTTTTTGGTCGTTTACACTAAGAGACTTAAAAAAACAATAAAGAACTAAAAATAAACCTAGATCTACTCAATTGAGAGATCTAGGTTTATTTTTAGTTCGTTACCGTACTAGGAACAATTTTTTAATTCTAAATGACATTAGAACATTATGTTAAATATAAATCTAATATATCCGATACTTATTTGAAAGCTATTTAAACATAAGGGAGGAACAATCTTTGCGTACAACTATAAGTTACCCCTTCCTTCTGTCCATCGGAATTGGTTTATTATTTTGGTATGGGAACCATTTTTTTGAAGGATCTGAATGGATGCGATTGGTTCTATTAAACACGGTCCAGTTGTTCGTAGGTATTTTAAGTACGAGTTGGATTATAAAAAGTTATTTTAAAAATGACTCTTCTAAACGTTTTTGGATGTTTTTAGGTCTTGGAACGAGTTTTTCCGCCCTTGGCACACTTGCTTGGATCATCTTACTTGTTAAGAATCATGTCATGGTTACACCGGACTTATCATCCTTAACTTGGGTCTGCTCCTACTTTTTCTACTTTGCTGCACTGTTAAATCAACTTTTGAATCAAACGAGAAAATTTTCAAATTCGGCATTCTTCTTTAATACAATGATTTATATGATAGCCGCGACTTCAATTAGTTATCATTACCTGCTTTATCCGCTCTATCAGATTAATCAGCAGTCTCTGTGGTACAGCGCCCATATATTTCTTTTCCAAATTGCAGATTTAGGAATTCTTTTTTTTATAATTACGCTATATTATTTAATTCTATTCAACAAACAAAATGTATATTTGACTTATTTGATCATCGGTTTATTTTTACAAGTCATCGGAGATATCACTTTTGCACAATTTACAATTAAGAATAGCTATATATCAGGTGGCAGTGTCGATTTGATTTGGACTATCGCATTACTATTTATCGGTTACACCGCTCGATATCATGAAAAAGAGCCAAGACAAGAAAGTATGATTGATCCATTTGCTCTTGATGTTTCAACAAAAAAAGAATTTATCTTTCCTTATTCGAGCATCTTGATCCTCTCCATCCTAATGATGCAAAGCTATGCTTGGAATTTAAATGCCTTAAGTACAGGATGGATCATGATTTTTCTTCTTATCATTATTAGACAAGCTTTTACTGTCATGAAAAATAGTGAATTATTAGCTGAATTAAACCAAATCGCATATATCGATCCATTAACGAGCTTAGGTAATCGTGCATCATTTTTACAAGACACCAAAAATAGCCTTAAAGATGAACATGCACCGCTTGCCTTCATATTGCTTCAAGTAGAACGGATTCGAATGTACACAGATATTTTCGGGCATCATGTCGGGGAACAGATCATGAAAGAAGTATCTTTCCGCTTAAAACATGTATTGAAAGAGAATTTTAAAATGTATCGGTACAGTGAAGATGAGTTTATGATTGTACTTCTAAAAACAGAGAAATCTAGTATCACTGTTGTGAATGAAAAGGTATTCATTCATCTTGCAGCGCCTATCCGTTTAAAGGAGTTAGAATTGAATATTGTAGCGCATAGTGGTGTCAGTGTATTTCCTGACCAAAGTTTGACGATCGAAGAAATACAGGCTCATACAGCTGAAGCTCTTTATCAAGCTAAACAGAATGGAAATTACACATTCGTTTACTATGGAACTGAACTACAATCCAACTTAGTACGAAAGCTTGAAATTGAATCATACTTACGAAATGCGATACGTGAGCATCAATTGAGCGTCTACTATCAACCTAAAGTCAATCTTCGTTCTGGGAGAATCATTGGTATGGAAGCATTGCTCCGTTGGCATCATCCAAAGTTCGGATGGATTTCACCAGCTGAGTTCATTCCAATCGCTGAAGAAGCAGGTCTGATCAATGAAATCGGAGAGTGGGTCCTATTCACTGCGACTTACCAAAGTAAACAACTTCAGCTTTTAGGATTCGAACCCTTACTTCTATCGGTCAACGTTTCTGTTCTTCAATTTCAGAGTCCAAACTTCTGCCAGCGTGTCATCGAGATTCTCGAGGAGACATCTCTTGACTCGCAATGGCTCGAGCTTGAGATTACAGAGAGCATTGTTCAAAACATCAAAGAGAGCGTTTCGATTTTGCAATGTTTGAAGACCTCGCAGATTAAAACATCCATCGATGACTTTGGAACAGGGTATTCGTCCTTGAATGTACTCGAGCAACTTCCGATTGATACATTGAAAATCGATAAGTCATTCATCGATCGCCTGACTTCTAATCAAAAATCGCCTATGGTCAAGACGATCATCGAGCTCGGCTTGAATCTTAATTTAACCGTCGTAGCGGAAGGAATCGAAACGATTGAACAAAAAGAGGTTCTTACTTCCTACGGATGTACGATCGGTCAAGGTTACTTATTCTCTCGTCCAATCGATTTTGACGCATTTGTTACATTGCTTCAAACACAAGATGTTTTGAAGACCACATCTCTCTAAAAATTTTAAAGTGCATGCCGTAGATGACGTTTGATCGTTTATGTCATGCACTTTATGATGGCGACTTATTTTTCTATCTTGATCTTAAGGAATAATTTTAAGATGCTCTGCTGATAAACGAGTATAGACCTGTTTTATAAACAGATTCTTTTCAAAAAATAAGCTCATTGTATACTAAGTGAATATGATAAGAAGGAGTATAAGAATAGCATGTTTAAACAACCTAAAAGCTTTATCCTAATCATTCTACTTTATGCTTTAGGCTATTATGGATGGATTGTCACTTTTTCTGATTCTCAATTTCTTGAAGCACTAGGGGGAAATATTTTTTCAATTGCAGGATTGTTGATCGCCCTTCTTTACTTGAGGATGGCTATCAAATGCGCTGATTCAAATGATCGTAAGTTCTGGTTACTTATCGCTTTCGGCACCTTTTGTTATTTAATCGCCGAATTGATTTGGTTTTTCACAGAAAATATTTTTCACAAAAACGTGGCATTTCCAGGATGGCCAGACGTGTTTTACATTCTACAAGTTATCTTCCTGCTTTACGCTCTGATTTACAAAATTTTGAAGGGTGCAGCTATACAGCAACGCATTTCATTTTTATTCGATGTCATGATTATTTTAGTCGTTGCGAGTACTTTTTCTTGGCACTTTTTGATTGAACCGATCCTAGATACGAGTGTGGCAACGATCAATGCTCTCATTGTCTCCTTGATCTATCCTTTAGGAGACTTGGGCATGTTAGTCGCCGCTTCCTTTTTATTCTTTAATCTTACGAGTAAGGATAAGAGTTTATCCATGTATCTCATTATCGTAGCCGTCACGATACAAGCAATCGCTGACTCTGTTTACTTGTATTTGATTGCTCAAGACACATACATCTCAGGTAGTTTAATTGACCCTCTGTTCATCATAGCAATGATCATTTTAGCTTTTGCAGGTCTTCAACATCAGCCAAATACTATAAGTACAACGTCAACGACTCATCCTGAAAAGTTAAATATTTTTCAAATGCTCACGCCTTATGGAGGAGTCTTGATTCTGTTCGTCTTCATGGGTTTTCACTCGCGTAGTTTCGATATCGTGACAGTGGGTTCAGGACTTTCCATTTTACTCGTCATCACTCGGCAAGTCTTAATCATTATCGAGAATCATAAATTAGTCCGTCGCTACTACGATCAAGCACAAACGCTTGAATTAAGTGAAGAACGGTATAAATCCCTGTTCGAATACCATCCAGATCCAGTGTATTCAACGGATCTTAAAGGTCAATTCGATAGTGCGAATACTGCCTGTAGCGATCTTCTCGGTGTCTCTAAAACCGACTTGATGGGTCAAAATAGCATTCGTTATGTTAAAGATACACACCGGATGACGGTCGCAAAAGAACTGAAGGAAGTATTTAAAGGTATGCCCCGAAGTTATGAGACCGTTGTTGAAAATGCATTGGGTTCCAGTATGTATATGAACATCACCAATGTTCCAATCATCGTCCAAAACGAAATTGTTGGAATCTTCGGTATCGGTAAAGATGTGACTGAAATAAAACGAAATGAACAACGTATTCAATACCTTGCCTATCATGATGCGCTGACAGGACTATTCAATCGGCTTGCGTTCGAAGAACGACTGTTAAAGCTCATTAAAAGTAATTCTCTTCATCCTTCATCAAATGTGTCTTTATTTTTCATGGACTTAAATCAATTTAAAGCAGTCAACGATACACTTGGACACGATATCGGTGATCAGTTATTGAAAGCTGTTGCTAGAAGACTAAAATCATTCGAAACGGATTTTGACATGATGGCACGACAAGGCGGTGATGAATTTACATTACTTTTAAAGAATGTTAAATCATACGAACAACTTCATCGTATGGCAACTCAGTTGTTGAGCACGTTACAAGCACCTTATGAGATTGCCAATCATATGATTTCTTGTCCGCCAAGCATCGGTATCTCCTGCTATCCGACGGATGCCTCGAGTATGCTCGAGATGCTACAGCACGCGGATCTCGCCATGTATCGCGCAAAAGACATTCCCTCAGGAAGCTACGTTCTTTATAATGAACTTCAACATATGCCGAGTTAAAAAAACTTATTTGTCTTGGGTATTGACTCTTTACAATATGAAACCAGCACCTTAGACTGACCTAGCAATATGAGACACATATAAAACACCTTGATTAGGCTGCCTGTACACCGTATTTTTTCGGTGTCAGGTAGCTTAATTTTTCTTGGATTCGTTCTTCGTTATAGTAATTTAAGTAATTAGTAACGCGTTCAGAGACCTCATGGTCTCTTAGTGAATTAAATT
>NZ_JACSNE010000034.1:0-29354 GCF_018619035.1 Exiguobacterium sp. s168
AAAAACCTGAGCCCGGTGGAATACCGGACTCAGGTCCTCAAGGTCGCCTGACAAATTATTTATTGTCTAACTTTTTTGGTTCAGTTCATCGCGCAAGAGGAAGCTTTTTAATGGCTGTCATCGAGACGTTTCGACATATGATAATCCGTCGTCTCGTAGCCAAGCGAGTGATACACATGAATCGCCCGTTCGTTATGGGCAAAGACGTGTAAAGAAATCTTCTTGACGTTCATCCGTTTTAACATCACTTCGAGCAAGCGGAGCGCTTCCTTGCCGTAGCCCTGGTTTTGCTTATCAGACGTAATCTTAACATCGAAAATGAACGCCTCACGTCCAAGCGGTCCCTTTGTCACATGAACCCAGACCATTCCGACATCACTACCTGTCTCGTCACGAAACGTAAATAAATAGTGATCCTTCGTCTTCAGACCTTCTGGCAACAGCGAAGCGAACTCTCCTGTCGCCTTCTCCAGCGACTCGTTCTCTGACCACGTACCGGCGCGACACTTATCCGTCGCGTACTCTTCGATTGCGACCGGTAAGTAAGCGTCATACGTCGCTTGACTCATTTGCTCGATGCGCATGCTGCCACCTCCTGCGTTTTCGTCCAGTCCCGTCGTAACATCGCATAGACCTGGAGGTCATGATAAGTCCCGTACAATTTCTCAGCGTCCCGTAAGACGCCTTCTTCCGTGAAGCCGAGTCGTTCTGGGATTCGTCTACTCCGGACGTTTCCGGTCGCACACTCGATGACGACACGGTTTAAACCGAGCGTTTCGAAACAATAGTTCGTGACGAACCGGACGACATCTGTCATGACGCCTTTTCGAAGTCCCCTTTCTCCTAGATAATAGCCGATCGACGTTTGCCCGAGATGCCGATTAATTTCATGTAAACTGATCGTGCCGACGAGCTCGTCCTGAAGATAGATGCCACACGTAAAGCCGTTGCCATCGGCGAACTGTTGCAGCCATGCTGGAATGACGATCTCCTGATATGTACTTGCCTCTGTTGCACCATCGACCCAACCGAGCCATTCGCGGAGATGTGCGCGATTGGCATCGACGAGTGCGAATAATCCTTCCGCATGGTGCCGTTCGATCAATTGAAGCGCTACGTGATCGGATACTTGTAACCTGAACATGACCTCTCCCCTTTCTAATATCTGTTGTTTGACGTCACGTCGTCGTTTCCCTGCTTGGTGTTACGTTCCATTCCATTCGTCTCGAGCGGACAGCCATTCCGAGTGCCTCGTAAAAGGCAATCGCTTCCTGATTGGCGTCATCGACGCCGAGTTCGATTTTGTCACAGCCAATCGTTTCCGCGTGCGCGTAAGCGGCTTGCATCAACCGTTTGCCGACGCCTTGTTTTTGATGTGTATCCGCAACAACGAGACTGATGACGCGTAAGTAATGCTTATCGAAGACGAACCCACTTCCTTCGACGATATCTTCCTTGAGGACGATCACACCGGCAAGCCCGTCTTGTTCCGCAACGAGTAATGCATAATCCGGATTCTCGAGTTGCGTCAGAAATAAGTCTTCCGGAACCGGCATCTCGTGCGGACGGTAATGGTCGGGTCGTAAGGCAACGTGTTGATCGTGGATTTGTTGAAACAATGGAATCAATGCCTGAAAATCGTCAGGACGGGCAGTGCGGATATTCATTAGATGTTCGCTCCTTTTTCGTTTTGTAGTATATTAACATATTATTCCAAAGTGTAGGGGTATTTTTTTATACAAAACGGCACTCCGATTATCGGAATGCCGTCTCTCACTTAAATTGCTTTTGTAAAGTCTCGCGCTGTCTCCGTTAACGTCGATGCGGCACTCTGAACGTCATGGAAGCGATCGACCGTTTCCGCGACGACCGTGACGCTTGCTTGTGCATCAGTCGTTGCTTGCGTCATTGCACGAGCAATCCGCTGCAGTTCATCATTCATTCGCTGCGTCGTCTGTCGGACATCGACGACAGCTTGTTCAACGAGCTTCGAGAGATTCCGGACTTCCGTCGCGACGACATTGAACCCTTTCCCGTGTTCACCCGCTCGAGCTGCCTCGATCGAGGCATTAAGTGATAGGAGATTCGTCTGTGAGGCAATGGTTTTGATCGTCTCAGTTACTTGAGTGATGTCCTGCGCTTGGCGCTGAAGGCGTTCAATCGTCTGATGGTTATCACGGGTCGTCTCAGCCATCTGCTCGATTGTTTGCCGTAACGCTATGCTTTCCCGCTCGCCATGCGTCGACCGCGTGTTCAAATCACTAGCGATCGCATCAAACGAAGTCGCGAACTTTTGAATTGTCTGCTGACGATCGGTGATATCGGAGGCGATCTTCAAGACACCTGTCACTTCCGTTCCATCGTAAATCGGCATATAGGTTGCTTCTAGCCAAATCGATTGACCATGCGCATCGATGCGTTCAATTTTATCTGCCGTACTGAAGCCACTGAACAGCTTCTGCCAAAATGCTTGATAACTGTCACTCATTGCGAACTCTGTCGTGCAGAAGAGATGATGTTGCATCCCGATCATCTCTTCTCGTTTATATTTCATCGTCTTTGCGAATAACCCATTAACGTCAACGACACGACGTTGCCGATCGAATCGAATCATCGCGACATTATCTCGTAAGGAGGCTAAAATATCTTGGGATCCTAGTTCGGTTGATAGTTGGGTGGTCATGATTACAATCTCCTCTCGCCATCTACCTCCCGTTACAGGCTATCCAAGATATTACAAATCGGAATAGTATGAATTAAAGATATATGACTAAAATTTTTTCTCTTCTTTTAATATATCCAGACTACGACGGAATGAAACGTTATCTCTTTAAATATTTTTATCCTACACCTCTTTTTCAACTTGTCGTTTGTTCCCAGACATCAGTAGTGACTCAGTCGTTTGATTCATGTCGGTCAATGGACGGCATTTGTCAGGGCTGGCTGTTTCATCCTCGCACCCGCTGCCTGGATGCCGCTTGGTTTCGTACTTATTGGGCTTGGTCTCCAAACACATCCATGTTTATCGACTTGAAGTAGAAAAAGCGTCCTTAGAAAAAATCTTCTTGAATCTAGGTACAGAAATTTGATCTGTATAAAGATTTCTCAATGACGGTCCCAATGAAATAAAGAAAAAGTCAGGCTACCTGACACCGATGAAATACGATGTACTGGTAGCATGATCAAGATGTTTAAAATATTGCTTATGGACCCGTACCGCAGGAAACAGCATACTTTTCCGCGTTTACCTTCTTTGAATAACAGATAAAAGGTGTTCCTCCCGTTTCACTTTTCCAATCATACCAAAACATATGGTACCGTTCTGCAACAGGATCTTGTTCCGTAATGATCGCAAAGTAATTTTGATAGTAATAGCCTTGTTTGTATAGTTCGTGTCTAAGAGCACCTTTAGGCGTAGCATCCGTAAACAGAATAGGTGATAGTACCGGCATGAGTAATACAATGAGGGCTATAACTCCTAAAAATAGTGCCAATACTTTCTTTTTCCTTTTTTCCTTAGAATTTGATTTACTCATTTTTATACCCTTTCCTTTTTTGGTTTTTTTTGTTATATAATAACATGAATCAAACAATAGAAAGAGGTCGCGATCGTGAAAAAAACTATTTTTTCATCTCTCACTTTAGGTGTCATCCTATATGCTGGTTTCTTATGGAGTAATGCGATTGCCGATTCTAATGTTGCACAAGAAAACTCTAAGAGTAGCATCACAGAGGAACAAGCCTTCAATTTTTTCACTACAGTGCTTGAGCAACAAAAAGCAGATTTTTTAAACAATACTCCGTTAGCACATACTAACCTTTCAAAGTTATCTGAAGGGGACGAGGCTGTATTGATTTTTCTATCCACTACGGAAGTCGATAAAATTCAGCTGAATTCATTCAAATACAACATTTCTGATGTCAAAGTCTATTCAGAGAATCAAAAAAATTATGCTGAAGCGTATGTCACACGAACTTTTAACTTCGGAAAAAGTGGTCTTGAAACGGGTTTAAGTGATCAATTGGTACTTGAAATTCCA
This sequence comes from Exiguobacterium sp. s168, assembly GCF_018619035.1. Lineage (NCBI taxonomy): Bacteria > Bacillati > Bacillota > Bacilli > Caryophanales > Exiguobacterium > Exiguobacterium sp. s168. The sequence goes on from NZ_JACSNE010000034.1 coordinate 4,041, forward strand.
TCACATGTAGACGATCAAAGCACATCGATTTCTTCGAGTAAATTAACAATTAAATCGAATCCAAACGCTAATAACGTTTCAGTTGATGAATTTTTAGAAAAGTATAAAGAGGAAGTAGAAAAATCAAACCAACTTGAAGCCAAATAAATACAGAAAGATGTCGCCAAGATTCGTCAAATGCGTACTTCTTTCCTTTCATAAAAATGGAGTCCTTCGCGCAATCGCTAGGACTCCATTTTTAGTATATCGAATATCATGCCATCCGCTCTCTCCGTAAAAGATACAGGAAATACGGCACTCCGATGATCGCTGTGATCAATCCAGCCGGTACTTCAAGCGGTGGATGAATCCCGCGACCGAGCGCATCGGCAACGACGAGTAACCCTCCGCCGAGCAACAGCGCCATCGGCAACACAGCAAGATGCTTATGACCAACGAGACGCCGTGCCACATGTGGCGCAATCAGTCCGATGAAACCAATCGCACCGACCGTCGCGACGGCAACACCAGCTAGAATGACCGCGAGCGCCAAGAAGATGTACCGCGTCCGCTGAATTGGTAATCCGAGACCGATACTGACTTCTTCACTTAGTGATAAGACATCGAGTTGACGATGGCGATAGAAGATGATTGCACCAATCACGACGAGCACAGGCGCTAAGATCATCACTTCCTGCCACCCTTTCCCGAACAGACTACCGGCGAGCCAGACGAGTGAATCGTTCGTCTGAAGTGGAAATTTGATCAACAGATATTCTGTTCCCGAGGCACAAATCGCACTGACGGCGATACCAAGTAACGCAAACGAACTGCGGGAGACGTTGCCTCCCCGCTCAAGCATCATCAACGCCAGCATGACGAGCGCTGCTCCGATGAAGGCGGCGATCGGTGTCAACAAGAGCGGACCATCCGGCACGAGGGCAATCGTCAAGACAGCGAACAGAGACGCTCCGTTCGTCACCCCGATCACGTCCGGTGAGATCAATGGATTGCGGATGACACTTTGTAAAATCACTCCAGCAAGAGCGAAACTCGCTCCTGCTAAAAAGGCGAGGACCGTTCGCGGCAAGCGGTAATTTTGAACGATGAAGGCATCCTTTCCACCAAAGAACGATTGCCATAATTCCGTTACTGATAACTGAATCGAACCGACCGACAGTAAGGCGAAGCTCGTGACGAAAACGACTAACGCGACAAGTAGAATCCTGCGCATGTCTCTCATCGTAATCCCCCTTTCATCTGGCGGCGTGCCAGCAGAAGAAAGAAGGGTGCCCCGAGCAATGACGTCACGATGCCGACTGGTGATTCATACGGATAGGCGATGAAGCGCGCTAAGACATCAGCATACGTCAACAACAGACCACCGATGACGGCAGAGACGGGTAAGACGATTCGGTAGTCCTCCCCAACGAGTCGGCGCGTAATGTGCGGCACCATCAGACCAATGAAGCCGATTGCTCCAGCGACAGCAACCGTCACCCCTGCGAGTAAGACGACACTGATGCCGGCAAGCAAACGGATTCGCGTCACTTTTTGCCCGAGACCGACCGCGACGTCTTGCCCGAGTTGAAAAACAGCGAGCGATTTCGCGAGACTCGCAGCGAGAAGCAAACCCGCGAGCGACCACGGTAAGACGATCCGGAGTTCGAGCCAGCTTGCATCACTGAGCGAACCGGACAGCCAGTACAAGACGTTCGTGATCCGGTCGTTGAACAAGATCAAGCCTTTCGTCAGTGACGTCAGTAAGAGATGGATCGCCATCCCGACGAGGGCGAGTTTTAATGCCGTCATTCCGCGAATCGAGGCAAACGAGAAGACGAGCACACCACCGAGCAAGGCACCGGCAAAGGCGAAGTAAAGCAGGTTCGCCGTCCCGAGTGACGGAAAGACAAGCAGACTTAAGACGACGAGAAACGACGCACCGGCGTTGACCCCAAAGACTTGCGGTGAAGCGAGCGGGTTCCGCGTCACGGCTTGCATGATTGCCCCCGCGACGGCAAGATTCGCTCCGAGCAATAACCCGAGTAAGAGACGCGGCAAGCGCAGATTCGTCAGAACGAGCCCCGCTTTAGAGGTCGTACCACTGATCCACTCCTCCACTAAGTGAACCGGATTCATCTGTGTGATGCCAAAGAACAAGCTACTATAAACGGCCAAGCCACTGAGTAAGATAAGTATGAAGATCAGACGTTTCCGCTGCACCGGATGTTTCCCCTTTCTAAGACGAAAAGCCAGATTGCTCCGGCTTTTTGTCGTTCGTTATTTCTGTTGTAGTAATTGAATCGCTTCATCGACGATTTGTTCAGCAGCGTCAAGACCACGATAACGCGTCCAGAGGTCACGATTGACTTCGTAGACTTCCCCATTTTTGACCGCCGTGATTTGATTCCAGAGCGGATTGTTTTTCCACTCCTTCAGCAGCTTCGGATCGGCTTCCGCCATGAAGATGACGTCTGGATCCCACTTGACCATCTGCTCTAACGTAATCGTCACAGTCGGTTCCGCTGTTTTCGTGACAGCATTCTCGATCCCGATCTTCTCGAGCAATTCACCGTCAAACGACGTCTCACCGTGTGCTGTCAGTGAATCGGCGCGGAAGACACCGACCATGACTTTCCGATCATCTTTTGGGTCAACCTTCTTTTTCGCTGCCTCTAAACGCTCCTCATGCAGCGCAAGGCGATCGTCCATCTGTTTCGTTTTACCGACCGCTTCCGCAATCGTCTTGAACGAATCGATGTTCTCTTCATACGTTGCATTGCGACTCTTTAAGATGATTGTCGGTGCGATTTCTTGTAATTGCTTGTAAATCCCTTTGTGACGATTAAAGTCGCCGATGATCAAGTCCGGTTGCAAGGAACTGATCACTTCAAGATTCGGTTGTTGGCGTGTACCGACTTCCGTGAACGAGATGTCTTTTCCGAGTAATCCGGAGACATCCGTCTTATTTTCTTGTGCGATCCCGACTGGTGTGATCCCGAGTTCATCTAAGGCATCAACGAATGAAAATTCGAGCGCGACGACCTTCTTCGGCTTTTCCGGTACCTTCGTTTTTCCTGCTTCATGCGTGATCGTCCGCGTCTTTTCGTTCGATTGCTCTGCTTGACCTGAACAAGCTGCAAGCATCAAACTGCTCAACACGAGGAGCGTCAACGCTGTCATCCAAGTTTTCCGTCTCATGGTGAGACCCCCTTTACTTCGTGATTCGACATTGAGAATCATTCTTAATTAATCCTGTCTCAGCATATCAAAGATTTCCATCGAACAAAAGGGAAATCCTTATTTTCAGATAATATAGACTGAAAGCCACATTTTCTGAAGGAATATGGGATAATCAGGTAGTGAACAAAGGAGGAATGAGAAATGGATTGGATGAAAGACTTAGGACAGCGGATTGAGTTTCCGCTCGATTCGATCACGTTTAATCAATTACCTGGCTTACTCGAAGCCTTCGCCTACCATTTACCGTTCGAGAATACGACCGTGCTTGAGAAAAGACTCCGTCCGTTTAGCGACGAGCGCTTCATCGAGACGTTTCTGACAGAGCGACGCGGTGGTGTCTGTTATGACTTAAACGGACTGTTGCACCGGGTCCTGCAGGAACTGAATTGTCCCGTTCGACTCGTTCAAGCGACGGTTTACGATACGAAGTCAGATGCCTGGTCAGCGACCGGACCGACCCATGTCGCGATCATTTGGAATGAGACACATCTGCTTGATACCGGCTTCGGTGTCAACTTACCGCTCGTTCCGGTTCCGTTAAGTGGGGAAACCGTTGATTCCGCTAGCGGCAGTTACCGGATAATCAATAATGACACACTTGAGATGAAGCGAACGGGACAAGCAGAGTTCGTGACCGGTTACCGGTTCGACCGTGAGACAGCCATTACGATGGACGACTTATCGAAGATGGAACAGATCATCCAGCAGAGTGATGCTTCCCCGTTCAATAAAGGCCGCCTCGTCGCGATGCGGACGCCGCGCGGACAAAAGACGTTGACTGAGCGGACGTTACGGATTGAAGAGGCGACGACGACCGAGTTACCGGTCGCAGGTCCTACCCAATTCGAGATGCTGTATCAGACTCACTTTATAGGACGGGAGTCGTAAACCATGGATCGATATACGCTGTGTTTAATCCGTCACGCAGACCACTTTCTACTCGTCAACCGGCAAAAACGTCCAGCGATGGGCATGTGGAATGGCGTCGGTGGCAAAATCGAACCGGGCGAGACACCGGAAGCTGCCGTCATCCGCGAGACGTTCGAAGAGACAGGCATCACGCTTAACAAAGTGACGCCAAAAGGGATCGTCCGCTTACACGGGGAAGAAACGTCTGGCATGTACCTCTACCTGGCTGAATTAGAAAATCGTCCGTTTGCGACACCGGTCATGACGGTCGAAGGAATCCTCGATTGGAAACCACTCGACTGGATTCTAAACGACGATAACATGGGAATCATCAGCAATCTCCGGCATTACTTACCGGTCGCTTTGACAACGGAGCAGCCGCTATTGCACGATTTCCATTACGATGGACATACGATCACTGCTTACGAGACGCACGAATTAATTGAGACATAACACAACATCCCCGCTTGTCCTCTCGGACAGGCGGGGATGTCTCATTAGAATAAATGTAGACCCGTCACGATGACAGCGACGATGACGATGCCCGGTAGCAAGTTCGCGACGCGGATCTTCGTGATGCCGGCGAGATTGAGACCAATCGCTGCAATCATCACTCCACCGGTCGCCGTCATCTCTAAGATGAATTCTTGCAACGCGGCGTCGGGAATGAACTTCGTGATGGCAACGGCACTCAGTGCGATCGCCCCTTGATAGAGGAAAACGGGAATCGCTGAGAACATGACACCGATCCCGAGCGTTGAACTGAGGACAAGCGCCGTGAAGCCGTCGATCAACCCCTTTGTATAGAGGACGTCGTGATCCTGACGCAGTCCACCGTCGAGCGCACCGAGGACACCCATCGCTCCAATGACGAAAATCAACGTCGCGGTGACGAAGCCTTCCGCGATATTCGATGGACGACCACGACTGATCTTACGTTCGAGCCATGCCCCCATCCGGTCGAGCTTCTCATCGAGGCGGAACCATTCTCCGATCGCACCTCCGAGAACGAGACTACCGATGACGATCAAAAAGTTCGTGCTTTTCATCCCCATCTGAATCCCGAGGACGACGACGGCTAGACCGATCGCTTGCAGGACCGTCTCCTTCATCCGTTCCGGAATCCGGTGGAACATCAATCCAAGCAACGTCCCGATGATGATCAGGACGGTATTGACGAGTGTACCTGTTAAAACCATCTGACAGCCTACTTTCTCAATTGATTTTTCGTTTCGCAGGACGGACGACCGTCCGCTCCGCCTGATTCAAGCTATGCAACGTCATCCCGAGCATGACGAGGATGATCCCGAATGTCGCGAGTCCCGTCGGCAGTGCCGCGTGGAGAAACAGCATCTCGCCAAGAACGGTAAAGACGATCTCAAACGATTGCGTTGCTTCGATCGCGGCTAACCGAACTGGTTCTGTCCGAACGAGCGACGTCGCGTAGAAAAAGAGCGATGTCGCGATGACGCCCGAGAATAAGGCGACGAAGCCGGACTGGGTCACTTGGCTGACACTCGGTAAGCCGACCTGTATGTAAGCAATTACGGAGAGCACGATCCAAAACGGTAGACTGGCGATCGTCATCCCAAGAATCCGCTCAAAGACGTCAAGTTTGTCCCCATACCGTTCCATCATCTTTCGATTCCCGAGCGGATAGGCGATCGCAGCGACGAGCACCGGCAAGGCACCGAACAAAAGCGACTGCAGCGACAGACTTCCTGCGACGGATACTTGCATGACGACGACACCGAGGACGATCAAGACGGAATACTTGAGTGCCGACCATGGAATCCGTTGTTTGAACAAGGGCGCAAGCAGTGATCCTGCTAAAATCGTCAATTGCCACGTTCCGGCAATCAGCCAGCCCGGTGCATGATCGGCAGCGAGGCAAATACTACCGTAAAACAGCCCAAAACCAATCGTTCCGTACAGTAACCAAAAGCCGATATCTGTTCGCAGGGCTTGTATGACACGTCCGATACCCCGGCGCATCAAAACGATGACGATGAAGAACGGCAACATCAAGAAAAAGCGGAGCGACGCACTGTAGATCCAGTGCCCCCCTGCTCCTTGCATCGATTGATTCAAGATAAAGGTGACGGCAAAGAACATCGCCGCTAAGATGCCGTAAACGATCGGTCGCATCAGCTCTCCTCCTTTAGTGTTGAGACAAGTAGACGACCGAGCCCGTTCCAGTTGTGTTCCGTCGCCTGGACGAGCTGTTCGACATCCCGTTGTTCACACGCAACTAAAATCGCGGCATGGTCGGCAATCGACTGACGTCCGAGTTGATCGAACTGGGCGTATTCGAGCCGGCGGATCAGCGGTGTCAATCGGCGAATCGTTTCTCCTAGTTGAGCGTTCTGACTCCGCTTCACGAAGACATCGTGAAAAGCATCGTCAAGCGTCAGTGCCGTCTCCGTATCCTGCTGATCAATCGCCGTCGTGAACTGTTGATGAATCGTTTGAAGTTCCGTCACGTCGTCTTTAGTCAGCACTGGTCCCGCCAGGCGCGCTGCTAGTCCATGCAATGTCGCGATGATCGGATAGGTTTGCTGTGCCTGTTCAGCATCGAGCTCCGTCACGATCGTCCGCGAACCCCGTTTCGCAAAAATCAATCCCTCCTCTTCGAGTCGTTTCAAAGCTTCGCGGACCGGCGTCCGACTGACACCGAACATTTCCGCGAGCGCTTGATCGTTCACCTTCTCACCTGGGGCAAAGCGTAAGGTGATAATGTGATGTTGCAAACGTTGATACACTTCCTCACTGAGAGGAAGTCGTGCAATCGCTAAATCATCTGTAGGTTTCATACAAGTAATATATTACATATTAATCATCGTTACTACCTTTATTAAAAATTAAAACTCCCCGTCACATGACGGAGAGTCGGCTATTCAAACATTTCGCGGATTCATCGGTCCATTCAAGTGACTGAGATCATGTCGTTTTAACAAGATCAGTTGAATGACGATCGCAACTAAAAGATAGACTTGCGTTAATAGCGAGGTAATCCCTAAATTGACGTTGACGACATCCGCAGCGATGCTCGCGAAATCCCATTAAGCATGGAAGATGATCAACGGCCATAGATTATTCAGCTTCAGTGCGATGATCGCAAAGAATACACCAAATACGAACGTGTTCGCGAGTTGGAACAGCATCGCTGCAGGTGGAATCAAAGCAATCAGATTAAGCAGATGAAACGATGAGAACAGGAGCGCACTGATGAGGACGGCACGATACGGATGTTCATTCGGTCGAAGGTAACGCAGGATGATGCCTCGAAACAGAACTTCTTCGTTGAAGCCGACGAATAAGGTTGTCAGGAAGACGATCCCTACGAGTTGAAGCACCGACGACGAAGGTGACGTGGTGAACAGGGCGTTGACGATCAGTCCGACTTGAAAGAGAACGATCAACAGTAACGGAATGTACCAGACGAGCCCTCTTGCTTGCAGTTTCGAAAACCCAACGGCAGCAAACGTGGCATGACGACGAATGTACCAGACGAGAAAGAGGGCTGACGCTACTTCACCAAAAATTGCGATCCGTAACAACTCCGGATTACCGTAACGAATGCCGAAGCCAAATGCCGAGTCAGCCATGACGATACCCATGATGACGAAGATGACGGTTGCCGAGACGATGGTGTTCCGCTTATCCACGATCAGGACCTCCTTTTCAAACGAGCGACCTTCCTTCTGTATCATTGATTTACCTTTTTTTCAGAGAAATGAACCTTTTTCCTCCACTACCTTGCAATACAAAATAGCTTATCGTATCATTACCTTGTAATACCAAGTAGTGAAAGGAAGATGCGGATGTCTTCGACACAAATGTTGAAAGGGATTCTCGATGGCTGTTTACTTGCATTGATCGCGGAGGAAGAGATTTATGGCTATGAACTGGCGACGAAACTCAAAGCATACGGTTTCGCTGACATCAGTGAAGGAACAATCTATCCCTTATTGATCCGGATGCAAAAACTGGGCTGGATCGAAGCGACTTCACGCGTTTCCCCGTCTGGTCCAAAGCGAAAATATTATTCGATCACGACGAGCGGTATGGAAGAACTTGCTGCTTTTACGAAACGATGGCATCACCTTTCGATGAGTGTCGAAAGTATTTTAAAGGAGGATGATTGAGATGACCCTATCGACGGAATCAACACGATTTTTAGAAGACTTAAAGGTGTACCTACTTGCTTCCGGAAAAAATGAACAGGCGACGAACGAGATTGTTCATGAACTCGAAGACCATCTGATTGAAGCGGAATCGGACGGGAAATCGGTTCGTGCGATTACTGGCGAGAGTCCTGCTGCCTATATCCAGTCGATTTCGAAAGAGATGGCGTTTGATCCGAAAGAAGTATTTTGGAACGTCTTGCAAGTTTTTCTCGGTGCATCGAGTTTTCTCTATCTCCAAAATCTCCTGAATGGAACAACGACGTTCAGCATGTTGCTCGTTGGCGGATTTTTACTAATTAGTATTGTGTATTTGACGACACTGGCGCTTCTATTCCGTCAAGATGCTTTACGGGATAGCGCGCGCCCTCGTATCATGCTTTACGGGATTCATGGGAGTGTTCATATTTTACTCATCATCGGACTATTGATCGTCAATGGACTTATCGATTCGCCAAAGATCACGTTATCCCTAAGCGTCGGCTGGATGATTGGTGCCCTATTGATTGTTTGGATTCTCGTCACAGCATGGAAAACAAAGACATGGATTTTGCCGATTGCATTACTCGTCTATTTTGCTCCCCAAATCATTCTCCGTTCTGTATTTGATTGGTCGGAATTGACTTCTGGACTCGTCGGATATGCTGTTGCTGCTATTACAATCACAGTTGCTTTTATTCGAGAATCTAAACAAGATCAGTCAAAATCGTCGAGTCACTGAAAAATCTGCTTTCGTTCTGATAGTAAAAAACGATCTCAGCGATGAGATCGTTTTTATATTACGTATTCTTTATCCCGTACTCTGCCTCATACCGCTCACGTGTCCAGTTGTAGACATGACTCGTCACGGTCCGACCGTCGATTCGCTCTAAGACAAATGGTCGATCAAGGACGTGTGTAAAGCCTAGTTTTTCAACGACACGGCGTGATTGGTCGTTGAAATCAAAGTGTCCGCACCAGACGACATCAATCGGTAGTTCCCGGAATATGAAAGCGAGCATCGCTTCGACGATTTCTGGCATCCGCCCTTCTCCCCAGTAGTTAGGCGCGAGGACATACCCAATCTCAACTTGACGGTCATGGGTGATCGATTCGTCCGGACGACGATTAAAGTGAAACCCGAAGCTCCCGATCACTTCACCCGTTTCTTTATCAGTCACGGCATATTCGCCAGGTGACGCTTGGAAAATGCCAATCACTTCCCGACTCTCCTCAAGCGACGCGTGCGGTGCCCAGCCTGCTTTCGGTCCGACATTCGGATCCTTCGCGTAAGCATACAATGCTGCTGCATCGTCGTCTTGCCAACGGCGTAACAGGTGCCGTGGTGTTTCTAACATATTTGGTAAGTTCATCTGTATTCCCCCCTTATTAAGATACGTTTCGCTGTCGTTCGACCGATTCCTTCACGAACAGACTCGTATAAACTAAACCAAAGCCTGTCAAAAGAATCAATCCGATGTAGACACTCATCATCGACGGGATCAAGAAAGTTCCGACTAGAATCGTCGATCGAGAAATCAAGTCCGCTCCAGCAAACGACGTTCCGGCGAACGCTGAGTATGCCCCGCGTTGATCGGCTGGCATCATGTTCGCTTTTTGTGTGTTCAAGACCGGGGAGTAGAGCAACTCACCGATCGTCGCGATGAAGATGAAGACCATCAGCGCCGTCATACTGTTGGCACTCGTCACGACGACGTAGCCAATCATGTAAAGCATCAGACCCGCAGCGAGCGTCCGGCGCGGCGACAAACGCTTCGCTAGTCGCTGGACGATGAACGTCAACGTGACGACGAGCAACGTATTTTCGATGTTGATGATACTCATCATCCGAACCCCGTTGATCGACCACCCGGCAAATGATAACGGTTCAAACGAATCGGCGAGTCGGACAGCGACATAACTGCCCATCGAAAACTCAGCCGCTAAGATACACATCGAACCGAAGACGACCTTGACGAACGGACGGTCCCGCCAAGCAAGTTGATAGCTCGTGAAGATATCCGAAAGGACTCCACGTAGTTTTTGACGCTGCCACGTCCGTGGCGTGTCGTCAAGAAACAGGTAGTACGCAATCGGTAAAACGGACGACGTGAAGCTCAAGATCCCAAACAACAGCAACTGATTACTGACATAGAGCCAGCCCCCGAGTGCCGTACCGATGGCGATCGATAGATTGATCAACCAGTAGTCGAGCGCATAAACCGCTTGGCGATTTTCCTTCGTCGTCGCATCGATGATGATTGCTCCCATTGCCGGTCGACCAAGATTACTCGTCACTGAGAAGACAGCGTAGATGACCATGAACAACAGCATCCAGTCGAGCGTCAATGAAATCGTCATCGTGATGAACGTCAGCGCTGTGAGCGCAGACGTCGTAACGAGCAGACGTTTACGCGAAAAGCGGTCGGCAAGATATCCGCCGAGTAGATTCGTGATGAAGCTGACGAAGACCATCGCGATCAAAAATGCACCGGCGATGACTTCGTTGAATGCCTGGACGAACAAGAGGGCCATGAACGGCATGATCGAAAACGAGACAGCCCGGTTGAAAAACGATGTGATGAGACGTACTTTAATTGGTTTCGGTATTTCTTTCCATTTAATATTGTCACCTTCCATTCTCTACCTGTATCATAAACAAGACAAGACACAGGAAAAATGGACGTCATTCAAAAAAGATGTCCCCTTTTAAGGAGGAGAAGGACGATGGATGCTTATCTTTTTAAGTTATGGAAGACTTGCCGAAATGGACACTACTCGATTGCGACGCTTGCCGACGCCATCCATCTAAGTCCTAAACAAACAAAACGTTATCTCAATAAATGGCAGGAAGACGGCTGGATTGATTACACGAGCAGGCGTGGACGAGGCAACTTAAGTGAACTCGTCTGGCTGCGCCACGTTGAACGGGAATATGCGAAACGGATGCTCGAACGGATTGATCGTGACTCAATCGAATCGGTGACCGAAGAATTAACGTGGGACTGGTCACCGGCGCAAGCAGGGCGTTTCATGCGGCAACTCGAACGAAAATTCGGCTATACACAGACGACGTCTGATGCGTTATTGATTCCGCGAAAGCGGAACTTCCTAACGACGCATCCGTTAGAAGCAGCAGATATCCATAGCGCCCATCTCGTCCAGAACGTTTTCAACCGCCTGTTTACGATCGACGTCGACGGTAACATTCAAGGCGAACTGGCGCATCACTATGTCTGGAACGGGGCGACGCTCAGTCTCTTCTTACGGAAAGACGTCCGCTTTCATGACGGTTCGCTCCTGACGAGCAAAGAAGTGACGAAGAGTCTGCGTGCTTTGATTGCTTACCCTGCTTACGCCTATTCCTATCGGCACGTGAAACAGATCGTCTCGAACGGTCCGTACCGGGTCGATCTCACACTCGATCAACGGCGGAGTTCGATTTTGCCACAGCTTGCCTCGATTCACACGAGCATCATCAAGGACGGTGTCGGAACAGGACCGTTCCAACTGACGCAACACGACGACAAGAAGACCGTTCTGACGGCTTTCCCGAACTACTTCGGCATCCGTGCCCTGCTCGACCGGATCGAGTTCATCCAGATGCCGGAGCAATATGACCCGGTCTACCGGACATCGACTTCTGACTCCAGTCCAATTGATACGATCGCCACACAATCCGGCTTTGGTCTCGTCTTGCTTCATCCACGTGCTGGTGGTCCGTTTGAATCAAAAGCAGCGCGGCATTATATCCACCGGCTTGTCGCAGAAGTCCGAGATGGTATCCATGACTTCCATGAACGGGCACAACCGAACGATTGTGGTTTTCTTGAGTCCTATAGTCAACCGTATACTGTTCCGGATGGTCCTGCCGTCTTGTTCACGCAACCGATTCGAATCAAGCTGACTGATTTTACGAACAAGGTGACACGCTGGCTCTGTCAGCGGTTCGATCAGGACGGAATTCCATATGAGTTCGTCGAGGTCGGATTTGAGGAGAGCATCACGGATTTTCACGCGTACGATACGATCGATCTCGCTGTCCATGCCGAAGTGTTCGAGCGGAATGTCCAGTACGCCTTCTATCAGTTCATGACGAATACGTTTTCGCCGCCGATCCGACTGTTTCAACAGATGCCGGAGATGCTGAAATCGATTGAACAATACGATGCGACACCGTTTGAAGATTGGCTTCCGATACATCAAGCGATTGAGCGTTACCTGATCGACGAATCGTATTTCATTCCGTTCTATCACGATACTCGTCTGATTCCGTATCCGATCGAACTGCAAAATATCACGATCGACTCGTTCGGTTACTTTGATTTCTCGAAGCTCTGGATCTCCAATCAATCGTGACGAATCGTTGACGAAATCTTGACCTGCTTGTGACAAAACGCACGATATTCTTTAATCCAGTATTTTAAATGTTGTATTTAAGGTGAGGCTACGAAATACTAAGACTGTCTTCATTACTTAGCGAAAAGGAAGTGGTCTTATGTTATCAACCTCTACCATTCAAATCGTTCAATCGACCGTACCGGTTCTTGCGTCGCACGGCGCCGCGATCACGAAAGTCTTTTATCAGCGTTTGTTTCAGGCTCACCCGGAACTAAAACACGTCTTCAATCAATCGAATCAACGGAGCGACCGGCAATCGCAAGCACTCGCGACTGCCGTCTATGCCGCTGCTGCTCACATCGATCGACTCGAGACGTTACAACCGGTCTTATTACCGGTACTCCATAAACACCGCAGTCTACAAATCAAACCGGAGATGTATCCGCTCGTCGGACAAGAATTACTCGGAGCGATGCAAGACGTCTTAGGTGAAGCCGCAACACCAGAAATCCTGCACGCGTGGGGAGAAGCCTATGGGGAAATTGCCAATCTGTTCATCGCGCTCGAAGCCGAACTGTACGCGCAGGATGAACAAGCAAAAGGTTTTTCCGGTTATCAGACAGTTGAGATTTCGGATATCCAGCAACAAGCGGATGGGATTCGCGCCTTGACCTTCCGCACGGACGGTCCGCTCCCCGCTTATCAAGCCGGGCAATACATTACGGTGCGGATTCAAGACAAAGACGGCTTATGGCACAACCGTCAATACAGTCTGACGACGGCATCGAACACGGAAACTTATACAATTGGTGTCAAACGAGAAGGCATCGTTTCTGACTACTTACATGCAGCTGGAATCGGTGACACGGTATTGATTAGTGCGCCGGCTGGTGCCTTCACGCTTGATGCATCAGGTGAACCCGTCGTTCTGATTGCCGGCGGAATCGGGATCACGCCGATGCTTGCGATGGCAGAGGAAGCGTTAGATAATGGTCGACAGGTAACGTTCCATCACGCCGTCCAAGACGAACGCAATCGTCCATTTAACGAGCAACTTACCTTGCTTGAGCAGCGTGGCGCACGCGTCATTCGTTACGCGGAACACCAGGCAACGGATCAAGCGGGTCGCCTGCCGAAAGACGTCATCGCACGTATCACGGATCCGACATACGTCTGTGGTCCGGAAGCAATGATTCAATATGTGATCGAACACTTCACTGCGTCATCAGACAAACTGCATTACGAAATTTTTGGACCAACGCTTGCCTTTGTAGCAGAAACTCCGGTAACGCAGTAAAAAACATCCCGCTCTCTTTGACACGCGTCAAGGAGAGCGGGATGTTTGATTAGAGGGGTAATCGTTCTGACAACGGGCGGACCAAGACGACGTCCGTCGCCATCCGGTTATCGCGGCGTGGTTCATCAACCGGTTCGATCGTCCAGTTTTTCGCATGAAGCGTATTCAAGGCACGTGCTAAGTCGTACATCGAATAGCGATCGTTACCGTTCAACTGATAGAGGCCTGCTTCTTTTTCGAGTAAAATCGTAACGAGCACTTCAGCTGTATCCTCGAGTAGCGAACTCGACGGATACCAGTTTCGACTCGCTTGAATGACGCCGTGCTGCTTCATCTCGTTCGTGAAGAAGTCGACCATATTGTTCGAACCAGCTTCCGTCCCGATTTGCCAGCCGATCCGGACGATCTTCGCTTGTGGATCGAGTGCTTGAATCGCTTGCTCGCAAGCAATCTTGTAGGCACCATATTCGTCGGTCGCATCCGGTACCGCGTCCTTTTCGATCGGTGCCGGCACGTCGTCCGAGAAAACAGACACCGTACTCGTGAAGAAAAATGGAATCTCATATTCTTGGTACAAGCGAACGAGCGCTTCCGTCCAACTGACGGACCCCATCCCGATATGTAAGAAATAATCTGGTCGTTCCGTTTCTAGAAATGTGCGCATCTGAGATTCGTCAGTCGTCGAAACTTTCGTCCGGTCCCACGCGACTGTCTTGATGTCGTGCTTTGCTAAGACATCCGCAACGACGGGTGCTACCGTTCCGTTCATGCCTGTAATGATTGCTTTCATGTTGATGCTTCCCCCTTATCTTCGATCGAAAAATCATGAAACCGCTTGCTACTTCAGTTTACACGGGAAGTATTGATTTAACGAATCTGAGGTCATTCTTCTACGACCATTTATGCCTCAAATGAAAAAAACGTCCGCTGTCCAATCTAAAATTGGTAAGCAGACGCACTGTTTAGTTAGTTCATCCTTACTCCGAAACGCCTTCCGTTTCCATTCGGCGCCACAGTACATTCAAGAAGACCGTCATCCCACTGATCGGAATCAAAAACAATAACGCTGTGATCCATAAACTCTCCATCGACTCCACTCCTCATCGTTCATTTCTATCTCTAGTGTACATAAGCGCGAAACCGCTTACCTCCACCTCAAGGCGGATATTTCATCCGACCTTGTCCTGTCGTACTTCAGAAAAGGAAACGGTACGATGAATCAGTAACCAGATACTGGTCATGACAAGACCACTCAAGGCAAAGAATAGGAAGACGAACGAGATGCTGAAGAACGTCGTCAAGTACGACGACAGACCGTAGCAGAGCGCGGAACACGCCGTCGATGCTGCGACCATCGCCGTCCGGACCCGTCCGAGCAAGTGCGATGGTGTCGAGCGTTGCAACAAGGTCGCAAACGGAATCCCGAACAATGTCAGTGCCATGCCGAGCAAGACGAACCCACCGACAGCCACTGGGACGAACGAGACATAGGCGACGATCGCGATTGCGAGTCCTTGCAAAACGACGGCAAAACGAAACAGCTTATCCTGCCGTACGGAGACGACCCACTTCCCGTAAAGAAGCGACATCGCGATTCCCCCAATCACCGTCGCCAGTTCGAGTGCAGAAAACGTTTGAGCATTCCCCGATAAGACATCCTTGGCATATGGTGCAAGTAAGGTATTCATCGGTGTGATCATCCAGTTTGCGAGGATTGCACAACCGAGAATCCATTTCAGGCGACCGTCACGTATGACGTGACCAATCCCTTCGAGCAACGCTTCTCGGTACGATCCTTGACGCGCCCCTTCTGCTACTTGTCCCGTCATGTGACGAACAAGTAACCAGGCGACGAGATGCAGTCCGAGATCGAGCCACAGAATACTCACCATCGAAAAATGGGCGATCATCATCCCACCGAGTAAAAATCCGCTTAACGTACCGATTCGTTCGATTGTTGCGAGATAGGCATTCGCTTGCGGCAATTGGTCATCTTCAACTAAATCAACGACCCATGTGAAGACGGCGTTTCCGCCAATAATTTGCAGAATCGTCTGTACGACGAGTAAGCCGAGTAACCACGGTAGGACAACGTCCGTTAGTCCAACTCCCATCAAGGTAATCCCAAGCGTAAGCAACCGAATGAGTAACGACGTTTGGTACAACGATGCACTGACGAACCGGTCGATCCACGGTCCAACGAACGTTGAGACAAGAAAACGAATCAAAAAGACACTTGTTGCAAGCAAGGCGACACCGGAAGCACTGATCTGTTCCGCACTCACCCAGTAAATTGCGATATAAACGAAGCTCGTCCCGACGGTCGATAACAAATCCGAGACATACATAAAACGAAACGCACGTGACATGATGTTTTATCCCTTTCCTAAAACGACTTCTTGTTCATCTTACAATTTTTCTCAATTGCTGCCCATTCTTTTTTCGTCATCACATCGTCATCGTCTGTTAAGGCATTCTTACTCGTCTGTAACAGAGCCGACATGTTCATTCGCTATACTAAAACGCATAGGGAGGTGAAGATCCATGAAAACGCAAACGCGTTATGACTATGAAACCGAACAGAAACAGGTCGACGTCCCATCCGAGGCACGTTTAGGCTACTACTTTCTTTTGATCGTCCTGCCGCTTGGTCTCGCGCATCTTGTCCAGTCGCTTGCTCCTTCGCCGGATCAACACCACTCGTCCGTATTGACGGGTTTGACGTTCTTATCTATCGTCTTTTTCATGTACTTAGGTAACCGAGCTGCTGGAAATGCCAAAACGACCTTTTTCGGATACTCGATGTTCTTGAGTATCAGTCTGTTCGCGACGCTGTTTCTACCAACGGTGCCGATCATTTAAGCATAAGCAAACGAGCACACGTCCGACTTGTACGCGTGCTCGTTTTTTTAATGCGTATGCGATTCGTGTTTCCCGTCGCAATACAACGTATCACCATGCGCGTGTTGATCCGTCTCGACCTGGATCGTTGCATGGTTAATCCCGACGTGTTTCAAATCGTGATCAATCTGTTCGCGAATCGACTCTGATTCCCGGACGGTCATGTCCTCTTTGACGACGACGTGACATGATAACGCGTTATAGCCACTCGTGATCGACCAGATGTGTAGATCATGTAGTCCAAGGACGGCTTCGTTCGTCTGAATCGTCGAAACGACCTCATCGATATCGACGTCACTTGGCGTTCCTTCCATCAAGACGTGAACAGATGCTTTCGTCACGTAATAACCGCTCCGCAAGACAAGAATCGCGACGATGATACTCGCAAGCGGATCTGCCCATCCCCAACCAAAGAACATGATGAGAAGAGCAGCCGCAATCGCACCGACCGATCCAAGCATGTCGCTTAAGACGTGCAGATATGCTCCGCGCATGTTGAGATTATGTTCATGTCCTCCACCGCGTGTCATGATCCAGGCGACCAGGATGTTAACGAGCAACCCGAGGACACTGATGATCAGCATCCCGGTCGTTGCGACAGCTGGTGGATCGATGAAACGCTGAATCGCTTCAATGAAAATATAGAGGGCGATGACGATCAGCGTCACGCCGTTTATGATGGCAGCTAGGATTTCAAAGCGTTTTGAACCGAACGTCTTTTTCGCATCCGGTGCTTGACTCGAGAACTGGAAGGCTAACAGGGCGATCGCGAGAGAAATCGAGTCACTTAACATGTGTCCAGCGTCCGATAACAACGCTAGACTGTTCGTCCAAATCCCGCCGATGACCTCGACGATCATGAACGCGGTGATGATCAGGAACGACAGGCCCAGTACCTTTTTATTGTCGGTATGATGATGGTGGTGATGATGATCATGTGCCATGACGTTGCCTCCTTTTACCTTACATTCAAACGTCTATTTGAATTATAACGTGCCTCCGTTCTGCGGTCAACGGGCTCACGTGTTATATCCCACGCCTGTACTCTTCCAAAACGACTAATCTGACTATACAAAAAAAGCGATGACTTCTCGCCATCGCTCTCTTTGTATTCTTCTCAAATAAACGACCGAAAGTCTTCCGTTTGTTGCTCGAGTTGATGTGCGACCTCTTCAATCGCGGTAAAACGTTGCATCGTTTCCTTTACTGTCGCAAGGCTTGACGCGACTTCGAGATGGGACGCTTCAATCTTTTTCATCATCGCCATGATTTGACGGTTCATCGTTTCCGTATTCGTCCGTACTTCGACGACTGCACTGCCGACTAAATCCGATAAATTTTTGACTTCACTCGCAACGACGGTGAACCCTTTGCCATGTTCTCCAGCACGTGCCGCTTCGATTGCCGCGTTCAGCGACAACAGGTTCGTTCGGGCTGCGATCTCCTTGATCGTATCAGCAATCTTCGTGATCTCGATCGCTTGGGCATATAATGTTTCGAACGTCTGCTGGTTCTCAGCCGTTTCACTTGCGATTGTGTGCATCGTCTCTTGAAGTTGATTGCCCTCTTTAGAGCCTTGAACTGACTGCAGATTCAGTCCTTCAGCGAGTGTCTGGAAGCTTTTCGCATATCCTTGTACACGGTCGATCCGGTCCGTGATGTTACTCGCGATCTTGACGACGCCGACGACTTCTTCTCCCTCAAAGATTGGCATGTAAGTGGCTTCAAGCCATAAAATATCACCACGAGCATCAACGCGCTTGATTTTATCCGCCGTACTGAAGCCCGAAAACAGGCGTGTCCAAAAGTCCTGATACTCACGGCTGTTCGCGAATTCTGGTGTACAAAATGTATGGTGCTGTAAGCCAATCATCTCATCCCGCTTATACTTCATCGTTTTCGCAAACAAGTCGTTAACGTCGATGACCCGTCGTTGGCGATCAAAACAGATCATCGCGACGTTTGATTCAAGGCTCGATAAGATTGCTGGTGAGCGCAATGGTCTCGGTAAGGTTTCATTCATGGTGTCATTAACTCCTTCTATGTATCATTCATGTACTAAGACAGTTTTAAAAAAAGAATAATCTGTACCTATCTATCGTCAGCAATTGACCTTTTTTTATAGTTTCATTCAAAAAAAAAGAACAATCCTTTATTACTGAGGTATGGTCAGACTCACTCACTTTTAAGAACTATAGCTGTTACACTAGGGATATGGCATTTGATACGGACAGGGGGAAACAGCATGGATTATGAAAAAGCATCTCACAAGTTCCAACACCGAAAGCAACAGTTGACGTTAAAAAAAGAAACGGTCATCGAGCGCGTATCCCGGCGATATAATGCAATCGAAATACCGAAAGACGACATCTCGGATTTAGTGAATGATGATCAACTCGAATACGATGCCATCTTTTGCTGCTTGAAGATTGATGACGTTGCCCTCTTGAATTCGCTTTTTACGCCTAGTGAATTAGACGATTTCGAGTGGGAGATACAAGATAATAAAAGGAAAAATCGACGATACCGATATGCTAATCAGAAAGAAGCAGATTACAATCAATTGATTCTCGATGAGATGGAAGGACGCCGAATTGATATCGTCTTAGAGAGCCTTGACGGTACATATATCACTGGATTCTTGGTTAGGAATCAATCCGAAGTAATCGGCTCTTACTTATATGCTCTCGTCGGTGGTGCACATTTTGCCGATCCTGTCGTAAAAAACCTCGTCATTCGAGCCAGAGAGCTGACAGAAGAAGAAGTCGAAGAATCATATCGTGATTATCTCGACGATTTAGTTCGGTGGGGTCATATTTAAAAAGAACGATGGACTTCAAATGAAATCAATCGTTCTTCGTTTGCGCTTCGATTTTCTCGTTCCGAGCAGCCTCAAAGTTGCGATAAATCGTAAATCCTACTAAACCAATCAACCAGATAATGCCATACCCGAGTTCCCAGTCGAAGCCGAAATACAAGATTGACGACGTGATGACGACAATCAGGATTAAGCGAATGCTCGACAGATGATATTTACTCATGATGTCCCTCCTTTTCTACCGCCACCGAAGTAGATGTATGTCACGAATAGAATTAACGTCCACGTAAAAACCGCGAATATGATTTTAAATAAGCCGTCAGGCAGTATTTTTGATATATATAACATGGTCATTAGGATTGAAAACGTTAAATGGTTATTTCTCATTTGTGTAGAGAGCTTATCCCAATTGAGCAGGACAAGTACTACCGCGACGGGTGCGAGGAGTGCCGTTAGGAAGAAGAACGGAACGTTCCTCATATAGTACGGTATCTCGTCTTTGTTTTTTCCCATCACATATCTCTCCTCATCTGCAATATAGAATACCTAGCTTCTCTATTCATTTCATCGGAACGGATGTGATTGCATGAAAAAAAGAAGTACGCCCGCTGATCTATACTCTTATCGTTCTCGTCATCTTGGTAGCTGCCTATCCGACTTACCTCTTCGTTTCTAAAACGATGACTGAAATCAAGATTGAACGAATGTTAGTTAAATCAGGATACGACCAAGATATTTCAAAAAAAGAAACGGTCTTTGAGTCGAAGACCGGAAGATATGTGTTGGAAGTTAAATACACGAATGAACCGGACTATATATACAACTATGAAATCGTTGAAAATCATGTACTGACGACTGTATACGACCAGCATCATGTTGAAGTGACTGGCTCCGTTCAACATGAATTAAAGTAGATATCGTACTTTAAATAACAATCGAGCCCATTCAGCGATCGCACGAATGAACTCGATTTATGTACCTCTTAACATTCTTCTTTCATGTTCAGTGATTCTGCCGAGCGAATCGTAATTTGTTTTGTAGCATCATCGATGGATATGACACAATCCCATGTCAGCTTTAACTGAAGGACATCATTTCGATCCAACCACAAGAACGCAGTCAGTTCGATGAAGTCCCCCATCACTACCATTTTTCTCGCCTTCTCATCAATGACAGCATACAGTTCATCCTCTAAGTTGATTTTCCAGTCAAAAAATTCACTGACGTTCATTCTTTATCTCTCCCAACTCTACATCATTCCGCCGTAGAGAACGTAATCTTCCATTTCTTCCGTGCAATCAATACAACGATTAGCGAAGCCAACAAAGATATTTTAAGCGTCGTATCATCGATTACATGTAACCCGTAATGCAGTGAAAAGAGCGTCGCGAGTAAGAGAACGACGAGTCCTAAGAACATCATGTTTTTCATTCAATCACCTCTTTTCCAACAGTCATCTGGCGATACTTTCAATGTTCCGAAATGTATCGTCCAACTACATTCCCCTTGTTTTTAAATTGTCGATATGATTAAACTAATACAAGAACACAAAAAAAGGAAGTCATTCATGATAAAAAAATCCATAAACTACTTTTTATTGTCATTTATGTTGATTGTTATCATCTTGAATCTTTTGAATGGTCGAGTAATTGAAAATGAACGGTTAACGTTAGCCGTGAACATCGCTATCGTGCTGATGGCGTTATTCTTTATCCGCTTGAGGTTCTCAAAACGAAAACGTAAATAAAATGCTAAGTAGTATGTAAAGGTGGTCAAATCGTGGGACAATTCATGATTTTCGGTGCACTGATGAATCTTCTGATCATTGGCGCAATCGTCTATGTCGTATGGAAGTTAGCTAAGAAACTCTTTAAAAAATAAGTGATGAATGTACTTTTTTCGTTTACTTCATATGAATTAATGTTTACATAAAGAAAGTCCCTTTCTCATTCGAAAAAGGGACTTTCTTTAATTTTTACCCCGCGTAATTAAACAACGGACCACGCAATTCGAACTCATACGTCTCGCCGTCAACGATGCCGACGATTTCGTCACTCTCAATCAACTGATGCAGGAAGCCTGCCATCTCAGCCGCTGTATGGTATTTCTTGACGTTCTTGCTGTAGTCGAACCCTGCTTCCCCGCGTGAACGATCCGCGAATTCCGTCTCTGTCGCAGCTGGCGCAAGCACTTTCGCCCGAAGTTTTGCGCCACCTTTTTGCAGTTCTTGCGCGAGCCCTTCTGTATAGGCACTGACATAGAACTTCGTCGCACAATACGTGACCGCATTCGGCACGATCCGATAGCCGCCGGCTGATGAGATATTGACAAGTGTTGTTCCTTCGACGTCATGATGATCGCGAACGAACAGACTCGATAAAATCGTCAACGCCTCGATGTTCAAGCGAAGCATCTTCTCGATTTTTCCGAGATCGATGTCTTGAACGAGATCAAAATCGCCGAATCCGGCGTTGTTGATCCACGTCTCGATGTCGAATTCCTTTAGTCCTTCATATAAATCATGGACGTTTTGGTTATCCGAAAGATCGACCGACTTAAGGATGACATCACTGTCTGGTGAAATCTGTTTGACTTCATCCCGAAGTTTTTCGAGCTCAGACGTCCGTCGCGCGACGAGAACGAGTGATTTTCCTTTTCCTGCGAGTAGTTTTGCCGTCTCATATCCAATTCCTGAACTTGCTCCTGTAATGACCGTGTACTTCATGTAGCATATCCCCTTTTTGATTTGGTATAGTGAGAGTCTAATCCTTAGACTGAACTCTAAGTCAAGCAGAAAGGTGAGATGTATGTATACGATTTCTGAAATCAGTCGTTTAACCGATACGAGTGGCCATACGATTCGCTATTACGAGAAAGAAGGGCTACTGTTTCCGAAGCGTCAAAATGGTCAACGTCGATACAACGACCAAGACGTGACGTGGCTTCGGTTCGTCCTCCGCTTGCGCGAAACGCATATGCCGATCGAGCAAATCCGTTCGTATGTGACGCTGTTCCTTGCCCACGGCGAGCAGGATACGACGCGGGAACGGCTCGCATTGCTTGAAGCACACCATGCGAACGTCTTGGCACAACTGGCAGCATTACAGGAAACGGAGCGAATGATCGCAGAAAAAGTCGACACCTATCGTCGCCTCCATCCTACAATTCCCGCTCCTGATGTTGTTCAACCCTCGGAGAACGCCTCCGTCAATTGACGAAAGACCGTTTCGCGCTCGTCAGGCGTTAACGCAAGAAAACTATCGCCGATGTTGATTTCTGTTGCGCAACCAGTGTCTTTCTCAACTAGATAGCCGGCGATACCAACCGGTCCTTGCGACTGGATGGCAATCAATTTTTCCTGGACGACTGCTTTTTCTGCCTTGAAGTAGAGGTGAAACATGTTCGAGACAGGCTCGACTGGACGTGTCGAAATGCCTGGAATCGCATTCAATCTGCTCGCAAGCTCCTTTGCGGCTGCATGGTACTCCGCCATGCGGTCTTTTCGTTGTTCATAATAAAAATCAGCAGACAGAATATACGGATAGAGACTGATCAAATCACCGCCGTAGCGGCGTTTCCAGATTCGCGCTTCTTGGCAAAACGTTTTTGGTCCGGCTAAAATCGCTCCTGCAACACCGCCGAGTCCTTTATAAAAAGAGATATAGACACTGTCAAACAACTGCGCGATGTCCTTTGCTTCTGCCTCATAATACGGTAAGACCTCAAGTAAGCGGGCACCGTCCAAGTGAAGTCGGATATTCTGTTTACGGGCATACGTGCAGATGATTTCAAGTTCCTCACGTGACGGAAGCAATCCACCGAGTTCGCGTTGTGGCAGTTCGAGTAACAGACAACTGACGTCCGGCAAAGCTTCGATGTCGTCCATCGTCATCAACCGATCGGCTTCTCCGACTAGTACTGGTTCGATTCCGTGCAATTTCTTTAAGCCGTCCTGCTCATGGATTTCGAGATGACAAAGCGGATGATAGGCGACCTTGCGATTACCCTGTTCATCCGACCAGATGCGTAGCGCAATCTGTTGCGCCATCGTACCACTCGGGAAAAAGACCGCATCCTCATGCCCAAGTAAGTCTGCCATCTTGCGCTCGAACGTCTTGATGAATTCGCCGTTGCCATAGATGTCACTTGGTTGATCAGCTGAGACAGTTCGCAGCGCTTCTTGTAACACGCCAACCGTCCGACTACCATGTCCATCTAAACGTTTCGTCGTTTCTTGGTA
This sequence comes from Exiguobacterium sp. s168, assembly GCF_018619035.1. Taxonomy (NCBI): domain Bacteria; kingdom Bacillati; phylum Bacillota; class Bacilli; order Caryophanales; genus Exiguobacterium; species Exiguobacterium sp. s168. Next base: position 27,935 of record NZ_JACSNE010000034.1, read on the forward strand.
ACTCGATCGTAAATCCATCTCTTTCATTCCCTTCTAAATCAATGACTATTTTTTGAAAAAATCAAAATATTCCCTCTCCACTTTTGCTATACTGTGTAGCGAAAGTCTGTTAAACGTACTCGTCAAAGGAGGTGTCCCTATCGTGCAAACGCTTCGCACTCGCCTATTGCTTCTTATTCCACTTGTCTGTCTACTACTACTTACCGTGCAACAATTCGTCCCGTCGCTCTATACGTCACTGCTTGGACGAATTGATCCAGCAACGAATACATATTGCGTCGATCGTTGTGGTCCAAAGGAATCGATCTTCGATACGATCGAAGAAGGAACGTCTTATGGCGAGAGCACGGTCACGATGAGCGAAGCCGATCCACCAGCTCCATGGTTCCGGACAGGATTTGATTCTTCGGTTACGACACCTCCTTATCTTCTCATACTATGTCTTATTCTCCTGTTTTGTAGCTGGTTTTTCTGGCATTATCTTCAGTGGTTGCGTCGACCTCGTATCGATCCATCAGGATATGCGCTTCCCCCACGGTTCCCGATTTTCATTTATGAGACGAAAGACCTGCCTGCAGACTCGATTCGAAAACAACTCGCTCACTTTAATGCACAATTGCCACTTTCCTTACAACGCCGTACCCACGAGACGGTAACGGAATGGTTCGACCGAATTGCGTTCCCGTCTCCTGTTGATCCGCTCTACTTCGAAGTGCGATATGGGAAGGTGCCTGTCATCTCGACGCATCAATTGACCTTCTTCGTCCAAGCGATGGAGCAGTATCTTCAAAAATGCCAAGTCCAGTCATCAATCTCTTGAATTCTGCCGCCCTGCTCATTGAAGCATGGCGGTTTTTCTTATTGAAATCAGATAGGATGACATCTGAAAGAAGATTTCAAGTGTTTTTAAAGTTTGGATTGACTATTTTTCAAAATCAGACGATTAGTTGCCAGAAAACTGGGTAATATAGACTATAGCAGAGAAAAAGTCGTTCAACCAGGAGAGTGAGGTGAGAGAAGATGATCAGTGCACAAGAAGCCTATTACATCAAAAAGGAATTGAATGAAAAATTCGAGGATCCGCGGATTTCCTGTGATTTTTCAATCTTTTCACTTGAACCATTCCAACTTCTCTTGCACGTCCAAGAAGATGTCGATGAGCTCAGTACTGAAACACGCTATGGCATAAGCCGCAAGATTCGGTCCCAACTCAAACAACTCGATGCACGTGTCGGTGGTGTTCCCGTCAAAGCGGTCTATGTCATATCGGCGCCTCTCATTTCCGATCGATCGTATTGCGTCATCTTACAATGAAAAATCCCTCACGTGAGCTAGACTGACCTAGCAATATGAGACACATATAAAACACCTTGATTAGGCTGCCTGTACACCGTATTTTTTCGGTGTCAGGTAGCCTAAT
>NZ_JACSNE010000035.1:0-28918 GCF_018619035.1 Exiguobacterium sp. s168
TTGGACTTTAAACGCCTTTGTATATTTGACCATAAAAAACACCCCATAAAAGTTGGATTTTTATGTCCAACTTTTATGGGGCAGTTCACGTACGGGAGAGTTTTTTCGTTAGACTGGAATCCGGTCAAGGGGATGCGGTTGCTGCGACGAACGATACCAGCGCATGATCCAGTGATCGATACCGATATGATACGCAAAGCGTCCTGCAGCCAGTAAGGCGATTGACGCTGCTAGGAACAATGGGTTTAACGCAATCGTCCCAGCGAGTAAGTAATTGAGATTCATGATGCTTCCGACGACCAGTGCAGGAACCGTCAACAGACTAAGAATCAACAGGATCCCGACGACGAGTTCCGCGAACGGAATCAAGGCGTTGATCAGCCCGACGTTCGGTAAGGCGAGTTGCTCGATCCACGTCGCATACCACGAACTGACGAGTGCGTCTTCGCCAGTTGACTTCGCAAGCGCTCCTTCGAGAAACGGTTTCGCATCGAAGCCATTAATGTACTTACCGATTCCGGCGATGAACCACTGGATTCCGAGCCAGAGTCGGATGATCGTCAATAGACCGAGACCGATGATGTGTAATGCTTTCACTTTCAGACACTCCTCTACTACAACATAGTCCCCATCATACTGAAAAATCATCAGCGAGATGGGGACTATCATCATAACGTCATCGAACCGTCATCGACCTGTTACAAAAAAGGATAAGGTAACGGTTTCATGACCGTTGATCGAGGCGATGACTGATTGCAGTTAATAAAGCAGCAACGAGCGCAACCAGTCCACCGACGAGTGCCGTGTTCATCATCGGACCGTTCGCATAGACGATGCCACCGAGTGCCGAACCAAAAGCAATCCCGACGTTACTCGCAACCGGCATCAATGAAGCGGCGAGTCCTTTTGCTTCCGGATTGAACTTTTCAGCAAGGTCGATCAAGTAGATCTGTGTCGAAGTCGTTAGTAAAATCGACATCAACGACATCAAGGCGATGTTGAACAGACCAAGCGGAAGGGATGCTGTCGTGAAGTATAACGCAGCAAGAACGACTGCTTGCACGACGAAGACGAACCGTAAGCGTCCCATCGGATTTTTGCTAGCAATCTTTCCGGCAAGGATGTTACTGAAGATCGAGACGACGCCGTAAGCGAGCAAGATCGGACTGATCCACGTTTTCGCAATCCCAAGTTCTGTTTGAAGAATTGGTACGAGGTACGTGTAGACGACGTAGGTTGCCCCAAACCCAAATGACGGAATGAAGAAGGCGATCAGGATCCGTGGGTTGGCGAGCAATCCGAGCTGTTCCTTAATCGAACCAGAACCCGTCGATTGCTGGACCGGAACGATCTTTAAAACAGCGAGGAACGCGATTATTCCCATGACCGTCGTCAGCCAGAACGTGGCTTCGAAGCCAGCGTGTTGCCCGATGAACGTACCAATCGGAACACCTAAAACGTTCGCAAGTGTAAAACCACCGAAAATGAACGAGACGGCAACACCGCGCTTCGCGACAGGTACACCGTCACTTGCGACGACCATTGCGAGTGAGATCAAGACACCAGTCAGGATCGCTGTCAGAATGCGGGTTGCGAGCAATACTTCGTAACTTGGTGCAAAACTACTGGCAAGATTCAATAGTATCCAAGCAAGTAAGAGACGTAGGATCAGGCGACGCCGTTCCAGATGACCGGTCATCGACATGACGATCGGCGTACCAATCGCAAAAGAGATGGCAAATGCCGAGACGAGCGTACCGGCTGTTGCGATCGTGATATCAAGGGCTGAGGAGATTTCAGCGAGGATCCCGACGATGACGAATTCGCTTGTTCCGAGAACGAATGTCAGGAGCGACAACGTAGCAATCAAGAGCCAATCGCGTCGACTTAAACGAGTAGTAGGTGACATGGATGATTCCTCAATTCTAGCGCTTGCGCGCGAAACTATGAGTAACAGGATAGCATGAAACGATTTCGTCGGGTATCGCAAAGCGAGATTTCGGGAAAAGAACCATTATTCGAAATAGCGTGTGAATTTCCAGGCTTGCTATTTTTTGCGTATACTACAGAAGAAGACTAATTATAAAGGAGTGGAAACGATGCAAGCGACAGTGACATGGAACAAACAGATGGGGTTTAGTGGACAGACGGAATCAGGGCATCATCTTGCGATGGACGCAGCACCCGAAAACGGTGGTGAAAACCAAGCACCACGACCGACCGAACTCTTGCTACATGCCGTTGCCGGCTGTACTGGAATTGATATCGTCTCAATTTTAGAGAAGATGCGCTTGACGATCACCCATTTCGAAATGGATATCGAAGGAGAACGGGCAGAGGATCATCCGCGGCGTTTTACGTCGATCTCGATTCATTACCGGCTTGAAGGTGATCTCCCGGAAGATAAGGTCCGTCGCGCCATCTCGTTATCAAAGGATAAATATTGTTCGGTCTCGCAATCCCTGAACGCTGAGATTTCCGTCTATTATTCGATCAATGGTGTGCGAAGCGAGGATCCTTTGTGAAGAAAGTCGTACTGATCGGTTGTCTGTTGCTTGCAGGGTGTGCGCAGGAGACGACGGAACCAACGAAACCATCACAATCGGAAACGAAGCAAACGACAGAAGAAAAGAAACCGAAACCTGAGCCAACGAAAGAGGAACGACAACAAGCACGATTAAAGCAGCAACTTAAAGCGATGTCGACGTCCGAAAAGGTCGATCAACTGCTCTATATCGGAGTCGCCGGCACGGAACTTTCAGCAGCTGACCGAAAATTATTACAGACTCATGCGATTGGCGGGGTCTTATTGCTCGGCGGAAACATTACGTCAGAAGAGCAACTCTTGACGTTCACGCGTGCGATTCAAGAGACGAACCAAAAACCGTATGCGTTCGTCGGGATTGATGAAGAAGGCGGACGCGTCAGCCGGGTACCGGATCAACGATTACGTCTACCGACGAGTCAACGGATGGCGCAAGGAGCAGATGATGCGAAAATGGAAGACGTCGGACGTACGCTCGGACATTTGTCACGTTTTTATGGCTTCAACATGGACTTCGCACCAGTCCTTGACGTCAACAGTAATCCGAACAATCCGATCATCGGCGACCGTGCGTTAAGTGCTGATCCGAATACTGTCGCGACGCTTGGTACGGCCCTGATGCACGGGATGCAGGAGACGGGAACGATTCCAGTCGTCAAACATTTTCCCGGTCACGGCAATACGAGTGTCGATTCCCATGTCGGGCTACCGAAAGTGACGGCATCAAAGGAAGAATTGAAGCGGACGGAACTGTTACCGTTCCAAGAAGCGATTCAAGAGGGCGCCGAGATGGTGATGGTCGCCCATATTCTCTATCCCGCGTATGACGATACGAATCCGTCCTCGCTCTCAAAGCCGATCTTGACTGACCTCTTGCGTCAGCAACTCGGATTCAACGGTGTCATCATCACAGATGATCTCGTCATGGGGGCGATCACGAAACGATATGGTCTCGCAGAAGCGGCACGTCAGTCGCTCGTCAACGGAGCTGATATGGCGATGTTTTCAGAGGCAGGTGCTTACACAAAGGTTCATGCTGAAGTGATGCAAGCCGTCAAAGAAAAGACGCTGACGCCGGAGATGCTCGATGGCAAAGTGATGCGCATCCTGAAGCTAAAGCAGACGTATGCCGACAGCCAAGAGCAACAGCGACCGACGAAATCGGAGCTGATTCAGCAAGTGGAAGCGCTCAACTAGGACTAGCGAAGCAAAGCGACTCATGCTAGACTAATGGGGCAAGCCAATTAAACACGAAAAGACACTAGGGGAGTCTCCCAGCAGACTGAGACGGAAGTATCCGGACCCTTTGAACCTGATCTAGTTCGTACTAGCGGAGGGAAGTGGCTCGAAACCCTAGATATCCTTAGCGCTTCAGCGCATTTTCGGACCACTCCCTTCAACATCGGGAGTGGTCCTTTTTCGTATGGAAAGGAAGAACATGATGCGTTTACATCTGATTTCGACGGGATCCATTAATCCGCTTGACGAAATAAAGACCTTTCAATCCCTTCAACCATATACGGATCAGCTGCATCTACGTGAACCGAACTTATCGGCGGCAGACTTGCTTGATCTGATTGAAGCACTCCTTACGCACGGTTATTCGCCTGAACAGTTAACGGTTCATGACCGGGTCGACGTCGCCCATGTCGCAGGCATCGGTGTGCAGCTGACGCGCCGTTCCTTGCGTGTCCGCGATGTGCGACTTCATTTTCCGAATCTCGTCATCGGGAAATCGGTCCATTCACTAGCAGAGGCACTGGCAGCAGAAGCGGAAGGAGCCGACCGACTGCTGTACGGTCATATTTATCCGACAGCGTCGAAGCCGGACGTGCCACCACGAGGGATTGACGCCTTGAAGCAAGTCGTCACCTTCACGACGAAACCAGTCATTGCAATTGGCGGGATTACACCAGAACGCATGCCTGAAATCGCAGCGACCGGTGTAACCGGAATCGCCGTCTTATCGGGAATTCTCGGTCAAGCGGATCCACTTGCCGCCGTCAAGCATTATCAGGGGGTACGGGTATGACGAATCACATCATCATCGGCGGTGGAGTCATCGGTTTGACGCTTGCTTACGGTCTCGCCTGTCAGAATGAATCCGTCGTCGTCTTAGAATGCGGAGCAGGTGGACAAGGAACGAGTCGCGCGGCTGCCGGGATGCTTGCGACGGACATCGAGCTCAGAGAGGAATTGCATGCACTTGCCGCGCGAAGTCGTCGTCTGTATCCGCTGCTTGCACGTCGTCTCGAGCGAGAAACAGGCATCGATTGTGGATACCGGGAACAACCGTTTTTGTTAAAACGTAAAGGACGCGAGCATCTGTTTCCGGCTGTCGGTCAAATCGATCCACGACGACTGACGACTGCATTGATGTATGCCTTACGAAAGCGTGGGGTACCAATCGAAGAACAGGTGGAGGTCACACATATCGAAGAGAACGTTGACTTCATCAGGATCGAATCGAATGCGGGAATCTGGACCGGACGAACGGTGACGGTCGCTGCCGGACGGGGTTCGCAAGCCTTGCTCGATACAGCCGGCATTTCGATTGCGACATATGGGGTCAAAGGGGAATGTCTCGCCGTCCGTCTCGCGGGTCAGCCGTTACGCTCGATTCTGTTTGACGACGCCGTCTACCTCGTTCCGAAAGCAGACGGTCGGATTTTGATCGGTGCGACCGAACTGCCGCACGACGAGACGGTCGGTGTCAGTGTCACTGGAATCACGTCATTGCTTCAAGCAGCAGAACGACTGTATCCACCGATTCGTGACGCAGTCATCGAAGAAGTCTGGTCCGGTGTACGACCGCAAACGATGTCCGGCTTACCATATATCGGAGTCGCCGATTCATCCCGTCGGATCTTCCTCGCGACAGGGCATCATCGACACGGCATATTACTCGCACCGGCGACAGCGGAAGTCTTGGCAAATACATTACGGTTGATCCAAAAGGAGGAAGTCCGATGAACATTACGATTAACGGCAATGACCACACGATTGAACAGATTAAAACAATTGAGGACATGCTCACGCAACTCGGCTTAGGGGAAAAGCTCGTCATCGTCGAACAGAATCGACAAATCATCGATCGCATGGCGTACGGTCAGACAGTCGTTCGGGACAATGACACATTTGAAATCGTTCATTTCGTAGGAGGAGGATAAACATGCTGAAAATTGGAGAAAAGACATTTGAATCACGGTTATTACTCGGAACAGGGAAATATACGGATGCTACGGTACAGCAGGAGGCGATCGATGCGTCCGCTTCACAAATCTTGACATTCGCCGTCCGTCGGCTCGATATTTTCGACAAACAACAAGCGAATTTCTTGGAGTCACTTGATTTAGCGAAGTACGATCTACTACCGAACACGGCCGGAGCGAAGACAGCGGAAGAAGCTGTCCGACTTGCAAAGCTTGCGCGGGCATCCGGTATGTGTGACATGGTCAAGGTCGAAGTGATTGGTTGCGATAAGACGTTACTACCTGATCCGATCGAGACGTTACGAGCTTCTGAAGAATTACTCAAAGAAGGCTTCATCGTCTTACCGTATACGTCGGACGATGTCGTGCTCGCACGACGACTCGAGGAACTCGGTTGTCACGCCATCATGCCGGCTGCATCACCAATCGGTTCCGGACAAGGTATCCTCAATCCGCTCCACTTGCGATTCATCATCGAGCAGACGACGGTCCCGGTCATCGTCGACGCCGGGATCGGTTCACCGACCGACGTCGCCTATGCGATGGAACTGGGAGCGGATGGTGTCTTATTGAACTCAGCTGTCGCCCATGCCCAAGATCCGGTCAAGATGGCGCACGCAATGCGACTAGCTGTCGAAGCAGGGCGCTTCGGATTCGAAGCGGGACGTATCGAGAAGAAACAGTACGCGGTCGCGAGTAGTCCAACGAGTGGATTGATTCGATGAACCGTTACTCACGACAAACTCGATTTCAACCAATCGGGGAAGCGGGACAAGCGCGCTTGGCATCAGCGAAGGTGCTGATCATCGGCATGGGAGCGCTCGGAACGGCGTCGGCAGAACAACTCGTCCGCGCCGGTGTCGGCGTCGTCCGAATCGTCGACCGCGACTATGTCGAGTGGAGTAATCTACAACGACAACAGCTTTATACCGAGGAAGATGCGCGTCACATCGTACCAAAAGCGATTGCCGCAAAAGCACGGCTTGAAGCGATCAATTCGACGGTGACGATCGAAGCGTATGTATTAGACGTCGACCGGGCAGCGCTGACGTGGCTTCTCGATGATATCGATCTGATCATCGACGCGACGGACAATTTCGATATTCGCTTGCTGATGAACGACATGGCGTTGATGCGTTCGATTCCGTGGATTTATGGTGGATGCGTCGGCAGTTATGGGATCACGTTTACCGTCCGTCCCGGGGAGACGCCGTGTCTGCATTGTCTGCTCGATCAATTACCGCGGGATCAGGAGACGTGTGATACAGCGGGAATCATCGGACCAGCTGTACAGATGGTCGCTTCCTTACAGGTGACGGAAGCGTTGAAGTGGTTGAGCAGAAAGACGGACGCCATGCGGACGCGCTTGCTTGCGTTTGATGTCTGGTCGAATACGTTTCAACAAATTAACGTCCAGTCACTGAAGCAAACGGAGTGCCCGTCGTGCGGCATCGATCCGTCCTACCCTTACTTATCGGATCAAACGGTTCGTTTCACGGCACTGTGCGGTCGGGATGCCATTCAAATCCGGGGAGACGGACAGCGGGATCTGGAACAGTTGAAACAACGTCTCCAGCCGGTCGCTGCGATTTCCGCTCATAATCCATATTTGCTGGCGTTTACGACGGACGAACATCGGATGGTTGCTTTCCGAGATGGACGCGTTCTGATTCATGGCGAGGCGGATCTCGTCAAAGCGAAGCGGCTCTATCATGCCTATTTCGGCTAACGTTCACAAAACATTAAAAACTTTTTTTAAATATATATGTTTTAAATGTTTGAAAAACAGGTAAATAAGACTTCAGACATAAATCGGTCTACAAGTTTTGAACGTGAAGAGGAGTGATTCAGATGAAACAAGAATTCGATCCAATCAAGGATCAAGCACAGACGGAAGACGCCCAAGCAGTTGTTCAGCAAGCCAACTGGAATCCGGATCGGTACCGGACGAACTTGAACCCATTCTATCTGTCACCTTGTAGTGTCGAACGTAGAGAAGACGTGCATCAGGATGCATCGAAAATTCTCGAAGTCGAGACGTCGTCGCCCCTCCAACAACTTTTTGAACACAATCAAGCAACGCATAAATCAGAACAATCGGGCAAAAAATTCAAGACAGGCATCGTCGTCGGTGTCGGTGCGATTATCGGCGGATCGGTTTCTGTGATTCGTTCCGTTCAACGATTTAGAAAACAACGGACGAAATAAAACGTTCGTTGTTCGAACACAAAAAGCAGGAGGCAATCGCCTTCTGCTTTTTGTGTTACCCTTTCGTTTCACAAAAGAAATGAAGAGGTTTTAGTATGTATGTTGTTTCTACTTGTTATATCTAGATTTATCAGTTAGTTACGTTATCAAATGCGGTAGATTTACCGTTCACGTAAACATCGATAATTTTATGTTCAGGATCTAATGTTAACTTGTAGACATGCTGCTTCGTTTTCTTATGAGTTTTAGATTCATTCAATTTAATCTTTAGCGTATCTCCTTGTTCCTCAAGATCAGTAGCAACTGTTTTCTTTGACTGATAAACAACATAAGCGACTTTGTCTTTCGTATTGATCAATTGCAAGGTATTGTCGGGATTGATCTTCGTTTGTATTTCGTTTGGTACAATCTTTAACTCACTAAAACTGAGCTTAGACTCGTTGATGCTACAGGCTGATAACAAAGTACATAACAGAGCTAACAGTATAAGTCTTTTCATGTGTTCCCTCCTGGCTTTCAAATGAGAAGTATACATTGTATTTTAACAGTTTTTTAAAGTATGCAGACCTCAAAAACTAATAAAATTTTCTATATTAGCCATATTATTGATTCACAAAAAAATAAAATGGTAAAGTAAATACTATTGATTAACTCATTTCTATAATTATAAATAGCGATGTAATATCAAGTTTAAACAATTTTAAGTTATATAGTAATCGGAGGGTTTTAATTGCGTAAGATGGGATTTTGTTTTGTATTAGTAGCTTTGACTAAGCTATGGCTATCTATTTACTTAGCTGAGTTTTTATTTCTTAGAGAGCTAGAGGTGTACAAAAGTGTCGGAGGTGATGCGATTGACATGATTCCGAGCCTTACTTGGTGGATCATTCTTTTGGAATGTATCATAGGTATTACTTTGATTGTTACAGATGGGAAAAGAAAACTAAAACAGACTGTAGATAAAAAGTAAACGTTCTATCTATTTTCTATTGAAACTAATGTGTAGTTTTTCTCTTAGTCGAGAAGAATTACACTTTTTTCGTCATTACGTATCATTGGATTGATGTGCAACACGAAAACTTCTGCTTTTTGTGTTCCAAACAGATGTTCGTCGCAGAACGAACGCTTGCATGCTACACTTAAGCTACTATATTCAAAAAGTGAGTGTGATGAAGATGAAATGGATACATTCTGCCGATTGGCATCTCGGCAAAATCGTTCATGGCGAGTCGATGCTCGAGAACCAGCGGGCGGTCTTAGCGGATTTTTTGGCACTCGTCGACCGCGAACAGCCGGATGCGATCGTCATTGCAGGTGACTTATACGACCGTGCCGTGCCACCGACGGAAGCCGTCGAACTACTCGATGAGACACTGGCTGCCTTGATCCTTGACCGGGATATCCCGGTCGTTGCGATTAGCGGGAACCATGACTCGGCCGAACGCTTGAGTTTCGGAACGACGTTACTCCAACGAGCAGGTCTGCATCTCGTCGGAAAACTAACGCCGGTCATTACTCCGGTCACGATCAAAGGAGTGTCGTTTTACCCTGTGCCATTTGCGGATCCAGCGACCGTTCGGTACGTGCATCAAGACGAAACGATCAAGACACATGATGATGCGATGCGGACGATCCTTGCCGGATGTATTCCGGACGGACCGAGTGTCCTCGTCGGTCATGCCTTTGTGATCGGTGGACTCGAGACGGATTCGGAGCGACAATTGTCCGTCGGAACGGCAGGGCAGGTCAGTGCGAGCCAGTTTGCACCGTTCACCTATACGGCACTTGGTCATTTGCACAATCCGCTTGCGATTCAATCCGAGACGGTTCGTTACAGCGGATCGCTTTTAAAATATTCGTTTTCGGAAGCAAATCATGTCAAAGGGGTCGATGTGTTGACGTTGAACGATACGGGTACGTTCGATCGCCGGTTCGAACCACTTGCACCGAAACGTGACTTGCGGGAACTGACTGGAAGTCTTGCTGAACTGACAGATCCGGCGTTCGTCGCGACACAAGACACGGACGATTATCTAAAGATCAATCTAACGGACGGCGAAGCCTTGATGGATCCGATGGGAAAGCTGAAAAAAATCTATCCGAATATCCTGCACCTCGAGCGAATTGGATTCGTCCGCGAGAGTACGCGGGCGGTCAAGGCGTCGCGTGAGCAAGTCAAGGATGCATCCGTTGCGGATCTGTTCAGTGAGTTCTATGAAGCAGTCCGTGAGAAGAAACCGACGGAAGCGATGCAAGCCGTCCTGAAGGAGGAAGCGACATGCGCCCAGAACGACTGACCTTACGCGCCTTTGGACCATTTGCTGGTGAAGAGACGATTGATTTCACGGCACTTGCCGGACGGACGATGTTCGTCATCTCCGGGAATACCGGAGCAGGAAAAACGACAATCTTTGACGCATTGACGTTCGCCCTGTATGGCGAAACGTCAGGTGGCGAACGGGAAATGAGCGAACTGCGAAGTCATTTTGCCGTGCCTGAGCAAAAGACGGAAGTTGAACTGGAGTTTACCCTTAAAGGGGAACGGTACCGGATCATCCGCCAACCAAGTCAACCACATCCGGTCAATAAAACTGGCTACTCGCATGAAGCCGAGCTCGCTCGGTTGGACGGAACGACATGGAAGCCGCTTGCGGTCAAGATTCCAGAAATCAAACAACGCGTTCAAGAGTTGATCCAGCTCGACCATAAACAATTTTCACAAATTCTCCTGTTGCCGCAAAATAAGTTCCGCGAACTGTTGATGGCAGAGTCAAAAGACAAACTTCAGATTCTCAAGCAGCTGTTTAAGACGGAACACTATGGTGAGTTCCAGCAACGTTTGCATCGACAAGCGCTCGATCTTGCAGCACGCATCAAGGAAACGAAGACGAAACAATGGGCCAAGCTTGAGGAATTACCATTGCAAGCGAACTGGAGTGAACTGACGGAAGGCGACATCCGGTTACGGATGGAGGGGTTGACGACGGAACGGGACGAATGGCTAACGGCTGCGCGTCAAGCTGAAGTAGAGACTCGTGCAATCGTTGAGAAGAAAACGACGCAATTGCAACAAGGCGAGCAACTCGAAGCGGTTTTCCAAGAGCAGGAGCGACTTCAACAGATCGAACAGTTGCTACTGGACCGCTTACCGGAAATCAAGCAGATGCAAGAAGAAACAATGGCGGCTGAACGCGCTCAAATCGTTGCACCGATTCATGATCAGTGGCAACAGGATCAAGAACAATTGACGCAACTGACGCATCGAAAACAGGAAACCGAACAGCACATCGCTCGCTTGAAAGAGCGACAAGAGATCGTGCAAGTAAAAGTGGATCGATTGCTAGCGGAGGAACCACAGATCGAGCAACTTAGTCGTCGTCTTGAAAAAATTCAAGAAGAGCGCGAACGGTTGGAAGCAGAAACGGCCTTACGACAACAACAGCAACAATTAGTAGAACGTTTGAAGCTTCTGGACCCAGAGCCATTACGGAAGCAACTCGAACAAGCACGGACGGAGCGTAAGACTGTTCAAGAACAACTGCGTCCATTACAAAACGTCGGAGCAGAACGCTTACAGGTGCAAGAACGGCGCTTCATCCTGAAACAGCTGGCGACGAAGATAGCGGAACATGACAAATTGGAAGCAGAACGGCAACAGCTGATCGTCCGCGGCACAAGCGTCCGGGATCAAAAAGAGGCAGCGGCACGCCAGTATGAAGAAGCGCGCAGACACGAACGGGAACAACTGGCTGCTGAACTTGCCAAAGGATTGACAGACGGGACGGCTTGCCCTGTCTGCGGCAGTACGTCGCATCCACAGCATGCTGTCGCCGTCGCAAAGGAACGATCTGTCGATGTAGCACAACAGCGGTTCCTAGAAGCCCAACAAGCGCATCAAGAGTTGCAAGCCTCTTACCGGACGGTTGCTGAGCGTCTGCAGCAACTGACGACCGAGATTCAAAAGACGAGTGAAAACGAGTCATCTCATGCGGATGTTTCAGCACAGCTTCGAGAAGTCGAACAGACGGAAGCCCGATTTGCGTCAGCACAGACGGAAAAAGCGCGTCTTGAGACTCGCCTGCAACAACTCGAGCAATCCATGGACCAGCTACAACTGAAGGTCGATGCAATGATCAAAGACCGGACCGTCATCGAATCGGAATTGGCGCACTTGTCTGGTCGCCTAAGCCAATCAGGAGAGTCCGCGAAATCGCTACCAGCACTCCGTGAGGAACAACAACAGGCAGAAACACGTATCGAGCAGTTCAAACAAGACAAACAACGCCAGCTACGCGAGAAGGAACAGCTCGATCGTGACTTCGCGGAACACCAAGGTCGATTCCGTCAATTGACTGAGGCATCTGCTGAACAAAGCGACCGATTAACGAACCGCGAAAACGAATTGCAAGCTGTCTTGGCAGAAGAAGCGTTTATGACGATTGAAGCCTTCCGCGAAGCGAGACGGTCTCGTGACGAACTCCGTCACCTCCAAGAACGTTTGGAACAAGATCGCCTCGAACGGCAGGAATTGAAGCTGAAACAGGAACAAGCCCGTTTGAAGACGGAAGGTCAAGTGCGTCCGAATCTTGAACAGTTGCGGATGGATGTGAAGACGGTGTCGCTCGAACTGACGGAGCAGACCGACCGACGAGTCGGGCTCGAGAAGGAACGCGCACATATCGATCAATTGATGGCGGCCTGGGAAAGCTTGCAACGCCAGATTGAGGACGAGGATGCGAGATACGGCATCATCGGCGAACTCGCTCGCGTTGGTGTCGGGGAGAATGCGCAACGGATGACGTTCGAGACGTACGTCCAGACGGCATACTTCGATGAAATATTGTTCGCCGCAAACCGGCATCTGCACGAGATGACCTCCGGGCGTTTCCAGCTTGAACGGAAAACGGAGGCGGGAAAAGGGCTTAAGAAATACGGGCTTGATTTAAATGTCTTTGACGCTTACACGTCGCAAACACGGCATGTCAAGACGTTATCCGGTGGCGAAAGCTTCAAAGCATCCCTTGCCCTTGCGCTCGGGTTGTCGGAAGTCGTTCAAGAAGCGAGCGGTGGTGTGTCACTTGAGACGATGTTCATCGATGAAGGATTCGGAACACTTGATCCAGAATCACTTGAACAAGCAATCGAGACGTTGCTCTCGATTCAAGCGAGCGGTCGCATGGTCGGGATCATCAGTCACGTCCAGGAACTGAAGTTACGAGTTGACGCAAAAATCGAGGTCAAACAAGGAAAAACGGGGTCGACGATTGCACTAGTCGTCGAGTAAGGAGATAAGATCGATGGAAACACGAAACATGGTCACGAAATCACAAATCAAAGAGGCGTTACACGAATTAGGTGTGACGCCCGGTATGAAACTGTTCGTCCATTCGTCTCTCAAACAAATCGGCTGGATTCCCGGCGGCGTACAAGCATTGATTGAGGCCTTACAGGAAGTCGTCACGACGGAAGGGTTGATCATGATGCCGGCGCAGAGTACGGATAATTCGGATCCGAAGAACTGGAGCCAACCCGCTGTTCCCGAGGAATGGTGGGAAACGATCCGCCGGGAGATGCCGGCGTATGACCCGGCAAAAACGGTCACACGCGGTATCGGGCGCGTCCCGGAAGTCTTCCGGACGTATCCCGGCGTCGTTCGAAGCGATCATCCGATGTGGTCCGTGACCGCATGGGGAAGGGATGCAGATGCATTCGTTGCTGATCATACATTAGAAAATGGCTTCGGACCCGGTTCTCCGATCGAACGCTTCATCGAGGCGGACGGTCAAATTCTGCATATCGGTTCCCCTTGGAATACGACAACCGTCTGGCATTACGCGGAATACGGATTGAATCGTCCGGACGTCGAGGATGGCTGTAAAATCAAAGAGGGAACGACGGAACGATTCATCCATTACCGACACCGTCAAATCGATAGTGATGCGTTTGGTCCGATCGGGGAAGCATTAGAAGACGCCGATTTCGTCACGTCCGGTTTGATTGGACAGGCAAAATCGTACCGAATTGATGCTAAAGCGTCGATCCCAGTCGTCATGTTACAATTAAAAGCGCTTGATCAATGGTTATTTTGAAACTTTTTCGGGAAACCTTCGTAGTAGAAAACAGAATCATAAAAAGGAGTGAAAGCAATGGCTTCACGTTTTAAAGTTAACCCGGCATTGCGTCGCGGATTCGATACGGCACGTGTCGGAGAACGACCAATGACAAAAAGCGGGACGATGAGCAAGATTTTCTTGATGCTCGCTCTCGTCACGGCAGCAGCAGGGGGCAGTTGGTTCTTCCTCGCAGAAAATCAAGTGTTCCTATTCCCAGCATTAATCGGTGGATTCGTCATCGGTCTGATCCTTGCCTTGATCATCACATTCAAACCGGCAACAGCACCGGTTCTTTCACCAGTCTATGCACTGGCAGAAGGTGTCGCTGTCGGAGCATTGTCACTCGTCTTTGAAAGCATGTACCCAGGAATCGTCGGAAAGGCAGTCCTCGCAACATTCGTCGTTGCATTCGCGATGTGGTTCGTCTACTCGACGGGTATGATTAAAGTAACGCAACGTTTCCGTTCTGCAGTCACAGCGGCGATTCTTTCGATCTTCGTCTTGTACGCAGTCAACTTGATTCTCTCGTTATTCGGTGTCGACCTCCCATTCATGACAGGTAGCTCACCGCTTGCGATCGGTATTCAGTTCGTCATCGTCATCGTCGCTTCCTTGTCACTCGTGATGGACTTCGATTTTATCTCGCAACAAGTTCGTGCGGGTGCTCCGAAATCGATGGAGTGGGTTGCAGCATTCGGATTGATCGTGACGATCATCTGGCTCTATATCGAATTACTCGATCTCCTGTATCGCCTTGCGGCACGGGATTAATAGCAACAGACGACGGGTTCTCCGTCGTCTGTTTTTTTATCGTCAATTTGTCTTTAAGGGTGACATTACTTTTTCAAAACGAAAGAATTCGTATTCTTCATCGGACGAGGGCGCTTCGCCCTCTACATTCGGACCAGGGTTCCCTTTATGATTAAATTCGACGATGTGGAAACCGCACTTATTCACATAGAAATGAATATTACGTTTTTCAAAGTACGGGGTATGCAGCTCCCATACGTTTGTTTGTGGAAAGGCGACTTCAATTGCTTCCCAGGCTTTCGTACCAATCCCTTTTCCATCTGCACTTATATATATAAAATCGACTTCATTATGCTGTGTTTTTTCATCAATCCGTAGCACCACACCTCCGACTTTTTCACCATCTAGGACGATATGAAGAATAGTAGCGCCCTTCGCACACAATGAACGCTGTATATCTTCCTCTGAAGGAATAGGTCCCATTTCTGTTAAGTCTTCATGTTGACAGCTATCTTGCCAACCTTTCATAAAGGCATCTTGTAATGCCTTTTTAAATTTTGGTAAGTCTTCTGTTGTTACGGGTAATAGCTCGATTTTTGAATCCATGTTGTTTTCACCTCATCCTAAAAAATTAAAAAAAGCGTCCAATGGTTAAAAATATTAAACTCCATATGCCAATACTAATACTGGTATAGAACGCATACGTTTTTATCGACATATGCGACATCCCGCAGAAGTAACCAGCGAAATGACGCATTCCCGGTACGAAATAACTCACGACAAGCGCTACTGCACCATACTTCCCAATCCACGTTTCAGCTTTGCTACTCCATTTTCGGGGAGCGCTCATCCAACGTCCTAGCCAATCAAGTAAAGGACGGCCTGCTCGTTGTCCAATGAAATAACTGAATAGCATTCCGATGAACGACCCAATACATACGACGACAAATGTTATACCATAATGTAGAAGACCGATTTTTGTAAAATAGCCAACGAGTAAAATCATCAATTCATCTGGAATCGGAAGGCTGAATATGCCGAAGGCAAGTACGAGAAAAATGGCGAGATAGCCATAGTCTGTAATCATCGATTCAAATAATGCCATCATATTGTTTGTTCATTTTCTGTGCTGATTTTTTTAGCATGTGGAATCTTCACATGACTGATCATTAAATAAGAAAGCAGGCACATGATTCCGGCGACGAACATAGGTGATAAGAAGATCGTAGTTAACAGTAGAATGACAGCAGCCGCGGGTACGGGTAACCCGATAAAAGTCGGTAACTCACTTTGCGTCGTATTAAATCGTGCTAAGCGAAGTAATGCACAGACATTGTATGACACAGCGACGAAAAGACCGATTTGTCCAAAATCACTTAATAAAACATGATAAGCAAAAAGTACTGGGGCAATACCGAACGTTACTAAATCTGAAAAAGAATCGAGTTCTTTTCCAAATTCGGATACAGTTCCTAGTTTTCTAGCGATCCTCTCGTCAAATAGATCAAACAATAACCCTAATAAAATAAATCCAATTGCTGCACTAAAGTTCTCCTCGAGTACGGCAAAGATAGACAACATTCCACAGACGAAGTTACTAATCTTTAAGGTTGCGGGTATAGCAGTTTTCGGCATAATATGAAGTCTTCCTTTCCTGACATGAATGAGCGGATTTGAATCCCTAAGCGACTCATTCGAAATAATTTTTAGTCAGAGTACACGATGGTCGTTTTTGCAGGTATATGTTACTCTCACAAAAAGAGCATAAACTATGGAGTCACTCCAGGGTAAAGGGGGTAAAAAAAAGAAAAGATGAAAACTTATTTGCAAAAGAAATTTACAACCGGTGAATTTGCAAAACTTCTTGATATCAACAAAGACACACTTTTGTATTACGATAAAATTAATTTGTTTAAACCGGCTGGTACTTATACGAACGGATATCGCTACTATACGTTTGAGCAATTTGATCAATTTATGGCAATCCATTCATTACGACAAGTAGAAGTCCCGATTAAAGAATTAAAAACATATTTTGAAACACCGACGATACCATCGTTGCGACAACTGGCATTAAAACAAAGTGAACAAGTCGCGCTTGAATTAAAAAAATTGCAGGATATTCAGCTTTTTTTACATCGTGTCGTAGAACTGACAGATGAAATGCAAGCGATTTCGTTCGGAGAAGTGCATTTTAAAAAGTTAGCTGAAGAATCGATTGTACTGAGTGAGGAAAAACTAGATTGGTCATTGTCTATTGAAGAGTTGTATCAGCACTCTAGTGTATTTTTAAAAAAACTTGGTGTGAAAAGTACAGCTGCACATGGAATCGTGTATGAAAAAGAAAAATTCTTGCTGGAGGAAGGTAACCTACATCATTTGTTTTGTCACGTAGAAACAAGTCATTCGAAGAAAAAACCGGCCGGATTATACGCTGTTCTCTATTTTAAAGGGTCTTTTGACAATATCGATACTGCTTATACACAGCTTATGGATTCATTAGCGAAGCAAAACTTTGAAATGGACGGAGATGTGTATGAGGAGTATCTACTTCATTCCATTGCATCGCTTGAAGAAGAGGAGTTCATCACGAAGATTAGTGTGAAAGTAAAAGAAATCATTTCAACATCTTGAATGTGTATTTTCTAAGAATCTTTTTAAGATGTTTTGATATGTCTCACTTATTGTATTGATTGACCAAGGATTCAAATGCTTGAACAAGATTGCGTGAAAAATAAGTAATTGAAAGACCATCTGACGCATGCGTGTCAGATGGTCTTTTTGTTCAAAATCCGAGCTCGCTTTTTAATTGATCAACATATTGTTTAGCTTCGAGTAAGGATAAACCGAGTGATTCGCGAACACGTTTAACGGCTTCGACCATTTTGCCTTCTTTGAGCAACTGAACCAGTTCGACTTGTAACGCTGCTTCTTCTAAAGACACTTCGTTCAGACCGAGGTGTTCCTCGATTCGTTGCAATTTTTTTAGAATCGTTTGTTGGCGGCGTTTTGCTTCGTCCGCTTTTTGCGATAAGGACATCCAAATGAAGAATAAGACAATCAGTGGAGCGAACGTGACGACAGAATCCATAGTGAACACCTTCCTTTCGTCCACCGTACCATAGGAAATGATTCATAACAAATAGTGGAAAACGAGGTGGAAATTGATTATGCTGATATAGTGGAAAATAAAGGGTTAATATGGAAAGGAGATAAATCTAGTGGATAATGTATTAGTGACATTTTTGCCATTCTTGATTCAAATCGGACTAATCATGGTGCTGTTCTTCTTCGGAACGTTTGGTCTGTTTTTCTTCGTAAAACGCAGCTCGTATCACAACAGTCGTTATTATCGACTGACACGTGAACCGTTTTTACGGATTGTCCGTGATAAGGGGAAATGGGGCGAGTACTTGACGACACGTCAACTCGATCAAGTGTCAGGATACGGCACGTATGTGTTTAATACATATTTACCTCGTGCGCGGGGAGAAGGTACGACGGAGATCGATGTGACGTTTATTCATGAAAGTGGCATCTATGTGCTCGAATCGAAAAACTACAGCGGGTGGATTTTCGGACGCGAGCAGGACCGTCAGTGGACACAACAGTTCCAGAATCGCTTCAAACAACGGTTTTATAATCCGATCAAACAAAATGAAGGGCATCTCAAAAGCATGCAACGCTTCTTAGAAGGAACGGATCCTGCGCTCTTTCACTCCTTGATCGTTTTCAGCGAACGCTGTGAACTCAAAAAAATCACGGTTGATTCAGCGCATGTCCGTGTCTTGAAACGAAACGTCTTACGTAAGACGATCGAGAAACTCGCAACAGGAAAGCCATTGACACCAAGTCAAGTCGATACGATTGCAGGGAAACTCGGGGTTCATTCACAAGTCGATCGTGCCACGCAACAAGCGCATATCGATGGAATTCGTCAACGCCAAGCAAAATGAAATCGTTGACGGACTTATTCTCCTTCAGGTATAGTGAATAAATAATAAGTAGTGCAACTATATGGAGATGATGGGATGAAAGAATCGGAATGGTCGCTTGGAATGCAATTATCCCGTAGTTATTATGCGTTCAAACGTGCTGCTGCTAAACGGATGGAAGCGTTCGGTCTGACACCAGAGCAGTTTTCTGTCCTGAGCGAACTCGCTAAACAAGATGGTGTTTCGCAAAAGCAGCTGGCATTCGTGACAGAACGTGATCAAACGACGATCGGTAAGATTCTGGATAAGCTCGGTAAAAAAGAACTAATCGTTCGGACGCCGGACCCCCGGGACCGACGAGCGGTTCTGCTCTTGATGACACGAGAAGGACGCGACATTGTCGATCGCCTCGGGCCAGAGCTCGATCAACTACAACTCGAAGCGTTCCGTGGACTATCGCGAGAGCAAATCGAGCAATTAAAAGAAACACTTGAGACCATTCACCGGAATGTGACGTGAATGGTTTTCCTTCGGGCATATAGTTGCACGTGATATTATAAGTAATGCATGTAAAAGGAGATTGTAATATGAAAGCATGGAAAGATGTCTGGTCAATGACACAAACGAAAGTAGGGCTCGTCTTCGCAATCGTCGTCCCGCTCTTGTTCCTCGTCGTTTGGATGACCGGTTACGAAGGAACGACGGAACGGCTCGATCAATTGAACGTCGGTGTCGTTGGCGAAGTGAATGACCCGTTCGTCAAATCACTAAAGGAAGCACCGTTCACGGTCCAAGCACTTTCGACCGAAGTGAAAGGATTGGAAGCACTCGATGCCAATGAAGTCGATCTCGTTCTACAAAAGGATGATGCAACGCGTCAACTGACGGCACACGTCAGCCAGACGAATGCCGAATTCGCGAATGCGATTCTCGAGCGGGCAACGGAAACGATCGGCAAACAGTTGAATGGTGAGCCAACGTTTACGACATCGATCGTCACGGAGCATGCCGTCTCGGATTTTGCCTTGTCGATGCTGCCACTCGTCCTCGGGTTCGTCATCTATATCGCGACGATGACGATGGGGATTCAATTCAATCTTGTCAGTACGATCTTAAGTAAGCGTCATTCGATCTGGTCGCTATTTTGGAGTCGCCAACTGTTGCACGGGATTGTTCTTCTGGTCGTTCCACTACTGCTCGTTTCCGTGGCACATGTATTAACGGACATCACGACACCGTTCATCAAACTATGGGCGTTCGAACTTCTTGTCGTCGCGACCTGTATCGCCGTCACGCAGATGAACTTTGCGATATTTGGACCGATTGCTCCACTCGTCAATGTTGCGTTGATTCCGTTCCAGTTGATGACTGCCGGAAACATCGTGCCGGCGAAGATGCTGGCACCGTTTTATCAATCCCTCGGAACGTTCTTACCTGTTCCGAATGCCGTGGCTGGATTCAGTCGATTGTTATTCATGAATGGATCCATCGGTACCCAAGTGTTGCATTTATCCCTGCTTTGTTTCGGTAGTTTTATCATAACGTGCTTAGTGCTGAGTTGGAGGGAGCAACGACAAGCACAACGTGTTGTTGCATGAAGAATATAAGAAGAATCGTCATCGAATGAGATGGCGATTTTTTTGTTTGAGATCGATTTATGAAAAAATCATTGCATAACAAAAACGTTATATAATAATATGGTTATGTGAAAAGCGAAAAAGATAACTTCGCTCCTGTATCAGGCATGGATTATACGTTTAAGAGAAAGGAGGACTCTTCATTGATCGAGACAGCAAAACGGGTAGAAGAGATGAGTCAGTTCTTGAAGCTACTGAGCGATGGAACACGGCTTGAAATTTTGCGAAGACTACACGTTCGGGAACATTGTGTCTGTGATTTCGTCGAGATGTTTGATATTTCGCAACCCGCAGTCAGTCGTCATCTAAAATTATTGCGTCAGTCCCATCTCATCTTGGAACGACGTGAACGACAATGGATTTATTTTCGAATCAATCCAGATCACCCGCAACACAAGTTGTTATTGACGATTTTAGAAGAAATGGACACTTTGGACATCCCGGACAGAAGTTGCTAAGGACACACACCGTGGATGAAATGGATTAGCACGAGCAAGGCAAATTGGAATTGAGACGATATTCCATTCTTGATGGCACACGTTCAAGATTGGCGAATCGTTAACAGAACCACTCGAAATTTAATACAGAAATGAAGTGAACGCATTGACCGGTACACATTTACTAGCGATCGGAATTTTTCTGATCACCTTATTCTTAATCATTAAACAACCGAAAGGACTCGGCATCGGTTACTCAGCGATGGGGATGACACTCGTTGCGCTATTGACGGGAGTCGTCAACCTCGATGATGTTTCGACTGTCTGGGGTATCATCTGGAATGCCACCTTTACGTTCATCGCCCTGATCATCATCTCATTGATTCTTGATGAGATCGGATTCTTCGAATGGGCGGCACTCCACATGGCACGCATCGCGCGAGGTGGTGGTGTCAAACTATTCGTGTATATGACATTACTTGGTGCTGTCGTTGCGGCTTTATTCGCGAACGATGGGGCAGCATTGATCCTGACACCAATCGTCCTCGCAATGGTTCGTCACTTGAAACTTCCGGATTATGTCGTGTTAGCCTACGTATTCGCTTCCGGATTCATTGCCGATACAGCAAGTTTACCGTTCGTCGTCTCGAACCTCGTCAATATCGTCTCAGCAGACTTCTTTAACATCGGTTTTACGGAGTATGCTTCACGGATGGTATTTGTTAATTTCTTTTCCGTCATCGGCAGTCTGATCGTCTTGTATCTCTATTTCCGAAAGAGTATTCCGAAGAATTATGATGTCGTGCAGCTCGTCGCACCCGCGACAGCGATCAAGGATCAACGGATGTTTAAGCTTTCATGGTTCGTCCTCATTTTGCTTGTCGTCGGATACTTCACGAGTGACATCGTCGGCATTCCAGTCAGTCTTGTCGCTGGTATCATCGCCTTGTTCTTCTTATTGATGGCACGCCGTTCACCGAGCGTACCGACGAAAAAAGTCATCAGTGGTGCTCCGTGGGCGATTGTCTTCTTCTCACTTGGTATGTATATCGTTGTCTACGGACTTCAAAATGCCGGGTTGACACAAGTTCTTGCCGACATCATTGATGGATTTGCGACGAATCTAGCAGCCGCAACTTTTGGCATGGGCTTCTTGGCCGCCATCTTGTCGTCGATCATGAATAATATGCCGACCGTCATGATTGATGCGCTCGCGATTGATTTAAGTCAGGCAACCGGAACGATTCGAGAGGCGCTCATCTATGCGAATGTCATCGGATCTGATCTTGGACCGAAGATCACACCGATCGGAAGTCTAGCGACATTGCTTTGGTTGCACGTGCTTCGAACGAAGGGTGTGAAAATTGGTTGGGGTCAATACTTTAAGATCGGAACGATTCTGACGATCCCGACACTTGCGATCACATTACTTGGCTTGTATATCAGCTTGATACTTTATTGATTTCTAGGAGGAAACAGTTATGAAATTATTGATTATTGGCTCAGTGGCCGCGGGAACATCAGTAGGAGCAAAAGCACGTCGAAACAGTGAAGAGTTGCAAATCACGATTTATGATCGGGATCAGGACATCTCTTACTCAGGTTGTGGGATTCCCTACTTCGTTGGTGGCGAAATCGCTGACATTGATGAATTGACACCGCGAGATGCCGCTTTCTTTAAAAAACGGTATAACATCGATATTCATACACAACACGAAGTTGAATCGATTGATCATGCGACAAAAACAGTTACCATTGTCAATCTCCTGACAGGGGATCGATTCACGGACACGTATGATACGTTAGTACTGGCAACCGGTGCTTCAAGTATCGTTCCACCACTTCCGGGAATCGAGCATGAGAATGTCTTTACGGTTCGAAATGTCCGTAATGCCGACGCGATCCGGTCCTATATTGATGCCCATGATCCGAAAACGGCAACGATCGTCGGTGGAGGGTTCATCGGACTCGAGATGGCAGAGCAATTGACGTATCGCGGTATTCAAGTCACGCTCGTCGAACGCTTGCCGCAAGTCATGCCGCCACTTGATCGCGATATGGCAGAACGTGTAGCGGATCATTTGAAAGATAGAGGGGTATCCCTTTTGCTTGGCGAATCCGTGACAGCGTTCAACGGAGAAGAACGTATTTCTGAGGTCGCGCTTGAGAGTGGAAAAACGATCGAGACGGATCTTGTCATTTTATCTGTTGGCGTCAAGCCGAACACCGATCTTGCGAAACAGATCGGTGTGGAGCTCGGTAAAACAGGGGCGATCGCAGTCAACCGTCAAATGCAAACGAATGTAGCCGATGTCTACGCAGTCGGCGATGTCGCAGAGAGTTTCTCCGTCATCACGGGTGAAGCACTTTATCGTCCGCTTGGGTCAACAGCGAACAAGATGGGACGGATTGCCGGCATGGTCATTACTGGAGAAGAAGCGGAGCACCGTGGGATCTTAGGGACGGGTATCTTCAAGGCATTCGATTTGACGGTCGCTCAAACAGGTTTGACGGAAAAAGAAGCGCGTGAGTCAGGCTATGACATCGAAGTCTTGCATAACATCAAACCAGATCGTCCGGAATACATGGGTGGGAAAGAGATGACGATCAAAGCGATTGCCGATCGGGCAACAGGGCGAGTTCTCGGAGCCCAAATCGTAGGTCCGCAAGGTGTCGACAAACGGATTGATGTCCTAGCGACGGCGATCACCTTTAAGGCGAAGGCAGAGGATTTATTCCATCTCGACTTAGCCTACGCACCACCGTTTGCGACGACGAAGGATCCCGTTCTCTATACGGGAATGGCACTCGATAATGCCATCAAAAAAACGGCTCGCTTGATAACGCCGAACGAATTGATTGATCAAGTCGCGAGTGGGAAGTCGTTCCAAATCATTGATACACGCTCAAAAGCACAATTTGAAAAAAATCATGTTGATGGAGCGATTCATATCCCGCTCGGTGAATTACGGACACGCGCGAAGGAACTGGATCCGACGTTACCGACGATCGTCTACTGCAACAAAGGCGTGACGGGGAATGCTGCGCAAAACGTCTTGAAAAACCTTGGATTTACGGATGTATGCAACTTATCAGGTGGTAACAAGAACTATCAGCATATAAAAAAATGTTTGTCATAATCTTGAACTGAGTTATATAAGAATTTCTAACCATTATGTAAGAAGTGCACACCTGCTTTTAATGAATAGACTAGATTTTGTTTATAAAAAGCTCACGTCTCGAAAATGGAGACGTGAGCTTTTGTATTAGAATAACTCGTTGATTGGTGTGTCACCTTCGAGTAGTGTGACGACTTGCTTCGACGCCTTGTCGTGACCGATTGCTGCCAAAATGACGCGTGCGACATCCTCGCGGGGAATTTTTTTAGTTGCTTGTTCGGACGGATCCGTCGTGACGTTTCCTGTGCCGGCTTCATCCGATAGTCCGCCTGGGCGAAGAATCGTGTAGTTGAGTGACGATTCCTTCAGGACACGATCCGCGTAGCGTTTTGCAATGTAATACGGCTTCATGCTGTTGGACCATGTTTCCGGCGAATCGGCATTCAAAGCACTGACCATGATGAACTGTTTTGCATTGATTGCTTCTGCTGCTTCAATCGCTTTGACAGCACCGTCGAAATCGATCAGCATCGTCTTGTCGGCTCCCGTGTGACCTCCGGACCCTGCCGTAAAGATGACGACATCTGATCCTTGTAATGCATCAGTGATCGTCGCGACGTCCGCTTCAAGATCGAGATGGGCCGGGGTATGACCTAATTTCTCAAAATCACTGAACTGGTCCTTGGAACGTAATCCTACTTTGACATCGTGCTTCGAATCCTGCAGTAAGCGAGCAGCGTGACGACCTACTTTACCATTTGCACCAATGATGAAAATCTGACTCATGTTCCATTCCTCCATTTCACGATTTGATGATTCTGTTTCAGTATGGAAAAGACGGGGGGATTCTGTAAAGAGAGACGACTTGTAGAACTATAACCGTCATCAAAACATCTTTTTAACGCTTTTATGCATAAAATCATCAAATTATCTTGAAATCACGTGTAAGTGTGGTAGGATAATGACTATTACCCACACCGAAAATCATTTGGGTTAAATTGTAGCAATATTCGGTGAATGGGCAACGACGAAACAGAAAGGAGAGATACGATGAGAAAGAAACCATGGCTACTGGCAGGACTTGTTTTGACAGGCGTTGCCGCTTGGATGATCTGGAATCAACAGACGGATGCCAAAGCACATGACATCTTCGAAGACCACAAGCTGGTCGTCGGGACGACGGGGGATTATAAGCCCTTTACATATTGGAACGAGGAACGGAATCGTTATCAAGGCTTTGATATCGATGTCATCCAAGCGTTCGCAAAAGCAGCAAATCTTGACGTGACGTTCGTCAAAACGACATGGCCGACATTATCGGAGGATACGAAATCAGGCAAGTTTGATATCGCTGTCGGTGGCATCACGAAGAAAGTCGAGCGCGAGGTCGTCGGAGACTTTACATCGTCGTATTTCTCCTTTCAAAAAGCACCGCTCGTAAAGAAGAAAGATGTCGAACGCTTGAATTCGCTCGCTGCAATCAATGATCCAGCAGTCAAAATCGGCGTCAATCCGGGTGGCACGAACGAAGCGTTCGTGAAGAAGCATTTTCCGAAAGCAGATGTGACCGTCTTTGAGAACAACTTGTACATTCCAAAAGCCGTAAAAAGCGGACAAGTCGATGTCATGGTGACGGACGACATCGAGGCGTTGCATTACGCGACAGAACTCGATCTTGCGGTGCCGAAACTGGCAGAGGCGTGGGAACCAGCTGAGATGGCGTATTTGATGAAACCGGATCAAAAACAGCTTAGAGACGTTTTCCGAGTATGGATTGAAAGTGCAGAAGGGCAAGAACAGGTTGAACAACTAAAGAAAAAATGGAACATCGTCTCGACGCGTGAGACGGTCGGAGCGAAAGGAGCGGGAGCACATGAGTAAATGGGGATGGATCGTCGTCGGAGGTGGCGTCCTGTTTGCGAGCTTATTGACGCTATGGCAAGCGGAGCAACCACGACGTGTACAAGCGAAGAACGTCTTTGCGACGAAAAAAATCATCGTCGGAACGACCGGGGACTACAAACCATTCACCTACTTGAACCGGAAGACGAACGAGTACGAAGGGTTCGATATCGAAGTGATCCGTTCATTCGCGAAGACGACCGGCATCGATGTCGAGTTCGTTCCGACGACATGGCCAACGCTATCTGCTGATCTTGCTAGCGGGAAATTTGATATGGTCGTCGGGGGCGTGACGAAGAACATCGAGCGCGAGATCATCGGCGACTTCACATCGAGTTATCTATCGTTCCAAAAGACACCGCTCGTCCGTAAAGAAGATGCTAAACGCCTTGCTTCAATCGAACAAATCAATCGTCCAGACGTGACGATTGGACTAAATCCAGGGGGAACGAATGAACAGTTCGTCCGTAAGACATTCACGAAGGCGAATATCGTCATGTATGAACAAAACCTCGATATCCCGCACGCGGTTGCGTCAGGTGAAGTCGATGTCATGATCACTGATACGGTCGAGGCGATTCATTATGAAGCACTCGACAAACGACTCGCGGCACCAAGAATTCAAGAAAAATGGATTCCGGCGGAGAAGAGTTACCTCGTTCGAGAGTCGGAAGGAGATGTTGTTGATGTCTTCAATCTCTGGATGCAATCGCACGAAGGTCAAGAAGAGATGGAGCAATTAAAAGAAAAATGGCAAGTAGCGTCGTAAGTGGATCGTGTCTCCGTATAACAGGAGGCACGATTTTTTAGTAACAGGAATCTAATCGGAAAGGGCGAACAAGTATGTAGAAGCAAATTAGGAGGAATTAATATGTTGAAAAACGTGTCAGCGAGGCAATGGCTCATCATGATCGTTCTTCTAGGATGTGTCACTTACGCATGGATCGTCATCGGAGAGTCATGGATTAATTCTAAGTTGTTATTTAGAGGGGCGCTTATATTTACAAGTGGTGCAGTGCTCTCGTTTAGTCTCGCGTTAGCCCGAACTGTTCAATTAACAGGAATCGGATTAACGATGATGCTGGTGCCGATCGTCACAACGCTCGTAGTATCTGCTAGCGTCTTGTACGGCGTGTATCAGATTGTAGCGTAATCTTTAAATCTTACATCAAGGCACCGAATCAGGTGTCTTTTTTTTGATTCGAGAACAGAAAAAACGGGAAAATCTTGGACATGACTTTGAATTCAGAGAAAGAAGGAATGAAGATGATTCATGTCGAGAACCTGACGAAGACGTACGATGGGAAGGATGTCGTCAAAGGCATCTCGTTCGATGTCGAGGCAGGAGAAATCTTTGCTTTTCTAGGACCGAA
This sequence comes from Exiguobacterium sp. s168, assembly GCF_018619035.1. Lineage (NCBI taxonomy): Bacteria > Bacillati > Bacillota > Bacilli > Caryophanales > Exiguobacterium > Exiguobacterium sp. s168. The sequence goes on from NZ_JACSNE010000035.1 coordinate 27,232, forward strand.
CGGGGCTGGAAAGTCGACGACCGTCCAGATGCTGACGACGTTGATTCCGATTTCCGGTGGTCGGGCGACGATTCAGGAATTTGATGTCGTCAAACAGGAAAAACAGGTCCGGTTACAAATTGGGGTCGCCTTACAAGATACCGGCATCGATGAGGATTTGACCGGGCTTGAATTACTCGTCCTACAAGGAAAATTATTCGGATTAAGTCAGACGGAAGCAAAAATACGGGCAGAGGAATTACTACGACTCGTCGGACTCGATCAAGACGGCAAGCGTCGGTCAGGCACTTACTCCGGCGGGATGAAACGACGACTTGATCTCGCTTTGACGCTCGTGCATCAACCGACCGTCTTGTTTCTCGACGAACCGACGACCGGACTTGACCCGGCGAGTCGTCTGCAAATCTGGAACGAGGTCCGGCGACTAAATGAAGATTTCGGAACGACGATCTTTTTGACGACTCAGTACTTGGAAGAAGCCGATCAGCTAGCAGACCGGATCGCGATCATCAATGAAGGGCAACTGATTGCCGAAGGAACGGCAGCTGAGCTGAAGGCAGCAAACGGAGAAGAACGGATTGAATTGACACTTGCGGAAAAAGAGAACGAACGAATCGTCTTAGAGACGTTTGCCGGTCGTCAGGAAAAGGATCGCCTCGTCACTCCTTCGCGGGGAACGGAGACACTGCGCGCGGTCGTCCGTTTTCTCGACGAACGGAAGATGGTTGCGACGTCACTCGTCGTCAAACAACCGTCGCTTGATGATGTCTTCATTCGTTTAACCGGACAAGCTTATAAGAAGGAATCGTGACATGATACGGGAAACGTGGTTTTTGATGCGTCGGAGTCTACTCGTCACGTTACGTAATCCGTTTTCCTTCATTCCGAATTTGATCATCAGTGTCTTCTTCTTGCTCGTCTACATGAGTGGTTTGTCTGGAATCTCGAATTTACCGCAGTTCGACGGCGTCGATTATTTGAACTTCATTCTGCCAGTTTCAATCGTCTCGGGTGCTGTTGGTGGAGCCGGGGGAGCCGGTCAAGCACTCGTCAAGGATATCGAGAGTGGTTACTTCGCACGACTATTATTGACACCGGTCTCGCGAACCGCGATCGTCCTCGGACCGATGCTTGCCGGGATGTTGCAATTATTCGTTCAAACGTTACTGATTTTCGGGATGGCCTTTTTGCTTGGTCTATCGATTCCAGTCGGTGTCAGCGGCTTTTTCTTGACGATTTTACTCGCGCTCGGATTTGGACTCGCCTTTGCCGGTTACTCGGTCGGTGTCGCTTTGAAGACACGGAATGCGCAAGCCGCTCAAGCCGGAACGCTCTTATTCTTTCCGCTGATTTTCCTGTCGACGACGTTCGTACCGAAAGACTTGGTTGAAGCCGAGTGGCTCAAGATTGCTGCGACGATCAATCCAACGACCTATATCATGGAAGGCATGCGTAGTGTGTTAACCCGTCCAGAAATTGATTGGTCGGTTTACTGGCAAGGTTTGATCGTCGCTGCTGTTCTCAGCATCGCGATGGTGATCTTTGCTGCGTTGAACGTACGTGGGGCATTGAAAAAGTAAAAAATGGACTCGTTTTTAGGAGGCCACTGAAAAACTTCAATACTTTGTATCGTATTGAACAGTTTAAGACGAAGATACCGGATTTCCACTCAGGGAATCCGGTATCT
>NZ_JACSNE010000036.1:0-28308 GCF_018619035.1 Exiguobacterium sp. s168
AAAACTTAGATTTAGACACAGAAAATGCTCCCTTCAAAAAGTGGACAGTTTTTGTTATTTCAACTGTCTACTTTTTGGGGAGCATATCATTCATCTTCAGATGAATACTTTTTTACTTTTGATTGAAATTAATTGAATATTTTTACAGAAATATTCGTAAAAATCTGTATACACGAAAGGAGCTCGACACACATGTATGATTTGTTATTGGCCGTTGGTATTTGTCTTGTTGGCTATTGGTTCTACTACGTCTTCTTACTCGGATTCAAAAAAGGAAATATCGTCATGACGTTTAACGAGCGGTTCATTCATCATGAAGACCATATTCAAGCTGTTAAGCGAAGACTAAAGGATGACGGTCGCCACTTCGAGTATCTTGGCGATCGCAAATTCATCGTTGATGGAAAACCGTATCTGTTCATGGAACGGACGGTTCCGGGTGACTTTGGTCCTCTGCAACAGACGATTCTAAAAGGTCAACGCAAAGCGTTCTAACCAAAACATCGCTCCTTCTGTCGATGACAGAGGGAGCGATGCTCGTTTCATTCAAGTATTATTCAGGTGTATGTACATCTAACGCATCAATGATACGTCGAATCGCGGGTAATGAATGTTCTAAGTCGATCCAGACCTTAAAGTAATACTCGAAAAAGACACCTGGGTTCCGCATCCGTTCTAATGTATTGATGGGATCTCCCTCAATCGTAAAGTCAAGGCTCGTATAGTTCGAGTATGAATCGCTGAACCCTCCGTCTTCTTCATCGTAATCTTCTTCAAAGTAGTTCTCCATCCGTTTCTCGTTTTGTACATCTACTTCACGATAAAAGGCTCGGACTGAGTCTTTTGGAATATCTTCATGAAACTTCTCGCCCGTATCATATTTCTCTTGATGATACCATTCCCATAACACGACCCACTTTATGACCAATTCATCAATCAAGTAATGACCAAGCGCCCGATCCATCCGGCAAAAGTTAAACCGAAACGTCCGTTCACCAAAGTTTGTCTTCAGATCAAGGACGACTTTGATATCATTGGTTTCCGGCGGATGACCAAAAAATAAGATGCCATGCTCGAATCCTTGTGCAAACTCCTCGATTGACTGGCAGCTGCCGGCTTTATCCTCAAAACTGACTGTAATCGAATCGAACTGAACGATTGGTTGCTCCATCTTTTTTCCCCACCTTGTATATGTATTCAAAAAAGTGAGCCTCGAGCGAGACTCACTTTTGTTCGTCATGACGAGACGACTTCTCCACCCGTCAAATCAATATGTCCTTCTCCCCATGCGCACATCGCGTCAAGAATCGGCTTCAGCGACCAGCCGTACTCGGATAACGAGTAGACGACTTTCGGTGGGACTTGTTCAAAGACCGTCCGGATGATGACGCCGTCTTCTTCTAACTCCCGCAATTGTTGCGTCAGCATTTTTTGCGTGATCGTCGGCATCAGCTTGCGGAGCTCACTCGTCCGACGCTCGCCTTTGATCAAATGACACATGATGACGACCTTCCACTTTCCACCGATGACTTCAAGTGTTGCTTCGACCGGGATATTGTATGGCATATATGTTCCATCCTTTCGTGATTCTGTTAAGGGCATAGGTACTTTTTAGTGCCTATCGTACTTGAAAGTGCGTACTTCCCAAGCAGATTAGCTGGCTATATGATAGCAATTGTCAACGGAAAGTACAACCTCCTTTTAGACCTTGTATCTAAATAAAGGAGTAGGGTACTTTTTAGTGCCTATCGCACTTTAAAGTACGTACTTCCCGAAATGAAACACCCCCGTTATGCTGGGGTCATGTCAATCGGATCATGTTCGGTCGGGCCCACTGAACACGATCCCTACTGAAATCATTTTTAGGAGGAATCCCCATGAATCAATTAAACTCACGGATCCAGGAGGAACAGGTCCCAAGAAACGGCGGACTTGCCCTACTTGCCTTAGCCATCAGCGCCTTTGGGATCGGTACGACGGAATTCGTTCCCGTCGGACTGCTCGCAGCGATCGCTGGTGACTTAAATATCGGTATCACACTCGCTGGTCTCATCATCTCTGGTTACGCAATCGGTGTCGCCGTCGGTGCACCCATCCTGACGGCACTGACGAACCGAATGAATCGGAAAACGTTACTGATGGCATTAATGGTCGTCTTCATCGCTGGTAACCTCGTCTCAGCGATTTCACCGACGTTTGAATTGTTGATCGTGGCTCGTTTCATCACTGCTTTCTCGCACGGTGTCTTCTTCTCAATCGGTGCGACGATTGCCGTCCAGCTCGTACCGGAGCATAAAAAAGCGAGTGCCATCGCCTTGATGTTCACAGGTCTGACAGTCGCAACGGTCACAGGTGTTCCACTTGGGACATTCATCGGTCAATCATTCGGCTGGCGCGCGACGTTCTTCGCGGTTGCTGCACTCGGAATCATTGCGATCATCGCAAGCTTCTTCTTGATTCCAAAAGACTTGAAACAATCACCACCTGCTAAGTTCTCCGACATGTTCAAACTGTTGACGAACGGACGCTTGATGCTCGGCTTCTTGATCACTGCCCTCGGTTACGGTGGAACGTTCGTCGCCTTTACGTACTTGACACCAATCATGCAGGACGTCACGAAAATCAGTCCCAGCTTGATCAGTATCATTCTGCTCGTCTACGGAATCGCGGTTGCGATCGGAAACACGGTCGGCGGAAAACTCGCGAACGGTAATCCGATTAAAGCGTTGTTCTATATGTTTATTATCCATGCCATCGTCATGATCGCCCTCTCGTTCATGATTCCGTTCAAGGTCGCCGGTATCATCGGTATCATCTTAATGGGACTCCTTGCGTTCATGAACGTCCCTGGACTACAGCTCTATATCGTCCAGTTGGCTGAAAAATATGTCCCAGCAGCAGTCGATGTTGCATCTGCCTTGAATATCGCAGCCTTTAACATCGGCATCGCACTCGGAGCAACGATTGGTGGTCTCGTCACCGATACGATCGGTCTCGTCCACACGCCATGGGTCGGCGGGATCATGGTCATTCTTGCCGTCATCTTGACAGGTGTCTCGCGTCGTCTCGAACATCAATAAGGAGGACTACTATGTTTAACGATCATGCAAGTTATCAGCGGATGTACCGGGAGAGCGAGCTCACGCTCGGTCTCCACGTCCCGCTCGAGAATTTCAAGATGCGAACGCCGACGCTTGCCAATCAAGTCGAGCTCGCACAAAAAGCAGAGAACTATGGTTTTACGACGCTCTGGCTACGCGACGTCTTATTAAAGGATCCTTATTTTCTTGATCCGGCTGTCGGACAGATTCATGACATGCTGATATACGGGACGCATCTCCTCAGCCAAACGAAACAAATCGCCCTCGGAACGTCAGCACTCGTCCTGCCGCTCCGTCATCCGTTACGCTCTGCGAAGGAAGTCGCGACGATTGATGCCTTGTTCCCGGAACGTTTGATTCTCGGTGTCTCGTCCGGTGACCGGCAAGCCGACTTCCATGGACTCGGTGTCGATCATCCGAGCCGTGGTGCTCAGTTCAAGGAAGCACTGCAAGTGATGGAGCAAGCCTTATACGAAGATTATCCGCAAATTGATTCGACGTATGGAGAAGTTCGTGGTGCGACGCTCGTCCCGCGACCTAAAAAGAGAATCCCGACGATGATCACGGGTTTCGCACAGCAGGATATGGACTGGCTCGCAAAAAACGGCGACGGCTGGATGTATTATCCGCAAGGACCGTTCGAACAAGCACGTGCCATCGAACAATGGCGTGCAGCGAGTCAAGCAGCCGGTAACACAACGTTTCGCCCGTTTTCGATGCCGATGCATCTTGACCTGTCTGCGGATCCGAACGAGGAAGCGACACCGATTCGACTCGGTTTCCGGATCGGACGCAATCGACTAATCGAGTTGCTGAAATTGTATCGCTAGCTTGGCGTCAATCATCTGTTCTTCGCCCTATTCGACGGTGAGCGATCAGCGGAAGATGTCATCGATGAACTCGGAACGTACGTCGTGACGCATTTCCCTCCCTTATCATGATGACTTATATAATTAAAAGTAACATGCATGAAACCCAGTCCCTTCTCGGAACTGGGTTTCATGTCGTTTCATTGCACATCATGTCGAATATATTCGTCCACTTTTGGGGATTGTTTTTTAACCAATTGCACATTCCGAACATTTATCTCTTTACTTTTGAGTTCTCATGACCTTATAATAAATTCAAGATAACAATTACCTTAAAGGAGGAAGCGCTGTTGACACTACTCATTGCTTTTCTAGCCATCGTTTTCATCATGCTCGCTCTTGACCTTGGAGTCTTCCATCGTAAGGCACATGAAGTTTCACTTCGGGAGGCCTGGACGTGGACGTTCGTCTGGATCGCGATTGCGATCGCCTTCGGGGGCTGGCTCTACTTCGATCAAGGTAGCTCCGCTGCTGTCGAATATACGAGCGTTTATTTCATCGAGAAGGCTCTCGCGATTGATAACGTCTTCGTTTTCTCACTCGTCTTCGCGTACTTCGCGATTCCATTGAAGTACCAGCACAAAGTCTTATTCTGGGGTATTCTTGGCGCAATCTTCTTCCGCGTCATCTTCATCGTCGCTGGTGTTTCGTTGCTTGAGAACTTCGCTTGGGTCTACTACATCTTCGGAGCGTTCCTCGTCTACACTGGTTGGATGATGTACAAAAACATCGGTCAAGAGACGTCGCTCGAAGAAAACAAAACGATTCGTTGGTTAGAGAAACGTTTACCGATCACGCAAGACATCTCGTCTGGTAAGTTCGCAAAACGAATTGATGGGAAACTGTTCTTCACGCCACTCTTGATCGCGCTTGTCTTCATCGAGATCTCGGATATCGTCTTCGCCGTCGACTCGGTCGCAGCAAGCTTCGCGTACTCGCGTGATCCGTATATCATCTTCTATGCGAACATCATGGCGATCCTTGGACTTCGTAGTCTCTACTTCGTCCTCGCGAACTTGATTGATCGTTTCTACTACTTGAAACACGGTCTTAGCTTCATGCTCGTCTTCATCGGAGCGAAGATGATCTTCAGTGACGTCTACAAAATGCCAATCTGGATGTCGCTCGGTACAATCGTCCTCGTCATCTTGATCAGCGTCTTCTACAGCTTCTATAAGACGAAGCCAGGGAAATAATCAATAGTATAAAAAAGTGGAAGTGATGAAAATTCATCTACTTCCACTTTTTCTTTTCAATTCAGTATTTCTTTTACTTTCAGTTCATCTTCGATAAAAGGCTTCGTAAACACCTTCAGTGCTTTCTCATTATCGTACGCCGTAAAGTCTTTTCCATACCAATCGCGCAGCTGTTGTTTCGTAAAGTGATACGAAGCATCCTCGATCGTCATGTTGACGTGGTCGACATTCGGAATCAATGTGAACAGTGCTGTTGCATTGTAGATTGCCGTACGATTGCTTTTTTGTTCGACCTGTCCTTCTTCATATCCAGCATAACGTAACGTGAGTTGATACGGTTTATCCTTCGTCGACAGTTCCATTTTCTTTAACTGATCGCCATGAGGTAGCTGTTGGACGATGTCTCGTACGTTACTGTTATCCCCTAGATATGTACCTTGTTGATCAAATACATCGGTTTGTGTTGCCGCTGTTCCGCAACCTCCGAGTATCAGCATGCCGCTCACTAGAGCAATTGCGCCGATTCTCTTTCTCATCATACTCTCTCCTTTTAGTAGACCGATTATACCTAATAAACGTAATCAAACAAAGAAAAGTTTCAAAATAAAGGAAATCAACGCTTACGTGAACTCGATGCTCTTTGTTTTGAGGAGAGTAAACTGTACAAAATACTTACACCTGCAACAATTAAAAGCTTTATAACACTAAAACGAGTGAACCCTTCAAAAGCGTACCCTTTTATCTTTTGAGCTAAAGTTACTTCCGGAATCCAATCGATCGTATATCCGATGCTGAAGGATAAAATCAAACTGAGGAATAAATAAGTGATGACAACACTTAAGAATACATCTTTTGATAATCATGATATTTTCCCTCTCAATTATAATGGAATAAAATAACTATTCGTTCATATAATGAGTAACTCATTTAAAAAATATAGAAAACAACAAGTCATTTCCCTATATAATGTTAATTACTATGTTACTCTATTATTATTCGAAAGTTCGAAAATCCAGCTATACATATTCACGGAGGTCTCCGATGCTACAAATGTCTAACTTACTCATTCTGCTCTTTTTATTCATCTTCCTAACATGCGGATTTGTTTTCGCTTTATTCTGGATCATCAAAAAAATCAAGTCGTAATCATAACAACCCGGCCTCTAAGACGAGAGAAGCCGGGTTGTTATTCATTTCATAGAGTTGACGGATGTGACTCACGATGTCGTTCGCTGTTTCCGGTACAGGCGGCATCCAAAGACCCGTCACTGGACCGTAGACGACGGGATTGATTGCCACCTCGTACCCACTATACGGATGTTCTTCCGCTGTCGGCAAATAACCGATGTAACCGTTCGTATAGCCTCCGAAAAAAGCGAGTTCCGTTTGACGCATCCGCTTTATCTGTAGCGCTGTCTCACAGAACGGCTCCATCGGGATGCCTGAGAACGAACCTTCATTTAGTTCAAACAATTGAACTTCGACCGGGATGGTGAGTGTTTCTCCCGATCGTTCCTGAACGTACGCCAACCAGCGCGCTGCGCTGACGCCCCAAGTCAGTTCGGCGTAATCCGCCATGTCTTGTAATTGGTTTATCGTTGGTATTTCTGTTAAGCGCATCGGATTAATCATCGACTGAATCCGGTGGTGCGTTAACGGTTGAAACGATACGTCTGGAATCGTCGTTAAGACGTGTCCACTTAGAGCAAACGCCATCTTCTGCAGGCTTGCTAGGTCACCACGATATTTCGCATTGACGTTTCCCGTCGCCCCCTGGACGATCACGACTGGACAGCCGAGTGCCTGTTCGAGTATCGTTCGAGCGACACCCGGATAATCACCGGATAAGACGACACTGTCTGATTTCAAGACGTTCGGATGCGCTGTACAGAAAACGAAGGCTCCGACGAGACACGCATCATCGGCACGGCGAACCAATAGTGTCCCGATTCGGTCATCCGTCACCCCAAGCGGATCCGACCCCATCACCGCGTGACCATTTATTTTTTCTCGTCGGTTGACGCCGAGTTTCCCTTGCTTCACACCCCAACCCATCTCGACCGGTTGCATCGTTTCACTCGCCTTAACAGCAGATACAATCGCTTGTTGCGTCAAGATCGTTTTGTAGGCAACGGTCAACGGTTCAGTTCCCGCTGTCGCTGGGCCTGAATGTGTATGCGTGTAAACGACCGTGATCTGTTTCTTTGAGACGTCTAGCCGGTCCGCGATGCCTTCACGGATGGTATTGGTATCTGCGACGAGCAAACCGATGTTATCGATGCTGACAAAAATCGATGTCGTCTGCTCGCTCTCAAAGATGCTCGCTGTGACATATAACGGATCGTGTATGCTTGCGACACCAACTTCTCGGTGATAACCGATGAAGGCGGCACCGAGCGGCGGATTGATTTCTTCCCGATGCATTCCAAAACGACTCATGTCTGACGTTCCCCCTTGAGTAACACACTATTTCTTCCATATAATAACATTAACTACAGTAGAGGAGGACATAAGATGTCGATTCGTTGGAAGGAAGAGATGCTTCAGTTCGAGACATTACGTGAAGCAGAAGTCTGGGCGGATTCGATCACGAATGAGATCCATGGTCGGTCAATTACCGGATATTGCACCCCTGACTTTAAAGTCGCGACAATTCTTGCATTTTATTTAGCGGAAAACCTAGACTATCGCGTACGTTCGGCAACGGTTCACCTCGATGAAGAAATCTATTATCAAGTCTGGGTCGAGATACTCGATTCACTTTGACTTCGTGAATTGGTCGAGGACGATTTCCTGAAACGCGCGTGTCACGGGTGAGCCCCACTTCGACTGTTTCGCAAGCAGATGGGCATACATCGGTTCAAACGTCTCATCATGTTGAATGATTTTCATCGCACCTGCTTCCACTTCATCTGCTACCGTCACATACGGTAACACAGCAAAACCCAGACCGTTCATCACCATCTTCTTGATTGCCCCGATACTCCACAATTCCTGTGTCTGAAACGAGATGTCTTGGTTTCTGACGCACGCCTCAAACATCGTTCGGTAACTGCATCCGTCTTCATTCGTCAGATAGACGTATGTGTCCGCGGAAGATCGAATCGCGTCAAAATGATCCGGCATCGTCGGATGACCAATGATGACGATCTTCTCTTCTGTCAAAACATCATGCGTACAACGATCAGCGGAAAACATTGGATACAACATCAAGGCGACATCGACCCGTCCATGTAAGAGTTCGTCTTGATTTTCCTTACATGTTCCATTCGATAAGACGATGTTGACATTCGGATATGCTGTCATGAACTTCTGTAGGACGGAACCAAGACGAGAGATCGTCAGTGACTCTGGCGCAGCGATTTTCAAGACGCCTTCAAAGGAATCCTGTTGTTGAATCGACTTGATTTTCTCATGTGTCGCTAGTAAGTCTTCAGCCAGAGGGATGATTTCCTGACCTAAAGGTGAGAGCTGAAGCGTCCGATTGGCATAGAAAAACAAGGCACCGCCTACTTCTTGCTCGAGCAGTTGCATATGGGACGTAATCGTCGATTGCGTGTAGCCGAGTTCACTCGCAGCTGCCGTATAACTCCCTGTCTCAATAATCTTCAAGAAGCTGATCAAATGGCGAATTTCCATTCCAAGACTCTCCTTTGATTGTTCCATCGAAAAAAATGATGGTACAATTTTTTATTTCAATTTTATTTATCGATCTTGACATCTTACACTAGAATTCAAGTATTCGATAGAATGAAAAAGGAGTTTTCTTATGAATATTGTTGCTTTTTTATCTTATGTCATCATTACATCCATCACACCAGGACCAAGTAATCTGTTAGTCATGCATGAATCGAGCCACTTCGGTTTTCGTGGTGCTTGGCGATTTAATACCGGAATCTTACTAGGGTTCATGATACTCGGGTTGATCAGCGCATTAGGGACGACAGCATTACAAGCGACCTTACCTATGATCGAACCGATTCTACAGTGGCTCGGTGCCGCATACCTCGGTTACCTTGCCTATAAGATTGGTTTCCCGAAGCAGACAGCAAGTCAGATCGATACCGTGCCAGCGACATTTTTATCCGGTCTGTTGTTCCAACTCATCAACGTCAAGAGTATCCTTTTTTTCTTAACCGCTTTATCGACGTTCATTCTGCCGCACAGCACGTCTACTGTAGAAATCGTTCAATACATGTTGTATGCCATCATTCTCGGGTGGATCGCCTTATTGCTTTGGGCAGGAAGTGGCTCGTTGTTTCGTTCGTTATTTCAAAGATACGACGTCGCGTTTCGCGTCATTATGTGTACCTTACTTCTTTATTCAGCTGTGACGATTTTTCAGTGAAATGCCGAAAAAGGACAGCACACCTCAGTTACGAGGCATATTGTCCCTTGTTAATGCAATCATCGCTTCAACCGCCGCGTCCATCCGGTCTTGTAAACCGATCTTATTCAAAACGACGAGTCCTTCCGTGAAGACAAAGAGCAACGCTGTTTGCTTATCGGCATCTTCCCCCTCTGTTGGTACATAGATCTGTTTAATCCAATCGTCGAACGACTCCCCGATCGTCCGCGTGATTGACGTATACGGTTCTCCCTGACTCGTTGCGAGATGGGTGATCTCGAACCAAAGATTCAAATATGGCTTGATTCGTGGCTCATCGATTGCTTGACGTAGAAAGCGGACGAATGCAGTGAACTCGAGTTTTAGATCCGGTTGCTGCAGTAAATCAATCAGTTCTTGGCTGATCGCAGTCAACACTGCGGTCTCGATATCTTGCTTATCCTTGAAATAATGCATCAGCATCCGGTCACTCGTCCCGGCAGCGGTCGCCATCTTCTTCAGACTCATTTCCTTGATGCTTGATGCTAACGTCGCTTTTGCGATCTGATGCGTATAATCCTGTCGCTTCTGTTCAAACTTATCCATTATTATCGATTCTCCCTTCTCCTTTTTCATCATACAACATCTAAGCAGATTGACGCATGGATGTAGTACGTGCTACATTAATTTGTAGTAATCACTACATTTTAAGGAGGATCCTTCATGAGAGAATCTCAAGCTTCATTTGTAGACACCATCCCGAAACCTTTATTGCTTGTCATTACGATCGCTTTCGCTGTTTTAACTGCGTTTTCGATAATTGATTTTGGTGTACTTGCCATCTTTACGGAAGCGACACAAAACACGGCGACGCTCCAGATTTTCGTCGACCTGATTCTCTGCGCCCTCTTCATCATCGTTTGGCTCCGCCATGATACACGTCGTACCGGACGAAGCTTTCCGCTTTGGGCAATCATCACCCTCGCGATTGGTGCGTTCGGACCCCTACTTTATTTGTTGACTCGAAGATCATGACGTTCTGACACGTGCCGTATCTTCGGTACGTGTTTTTCTTAAGACAAACTTAAGAAAACGACTCCGTCTATCAACAGAATTTGACCTTATCCTAAGAGGTAGATTACAACTTAAAGGAGTTTTTACCTCATGAAGAAAGCCATCCTTGATACGATCGTCCACTTAAATGCTCGACCAATAGTCGCGAACACACTAAACCGGTTTGCGATGAGTCGCTTTAGTAACCCTCTCATCCGACCTTTCATTCGCACCTATCACATTCAGACGGATCAAGCGCTGAAGTCTGTCGATTCGTTTACCTCGCTGCACGATTGTTTCGTACGCGAGTTACGTCCCGGTATGCGACCAATCGCAACCACGACGGATGCCTTCGTCAGTCCAAGTGACGCCGTCCTCTCCATCGTCCCGGCATTAACGCAAGATAGTCGGTTTACAATTAAAGGACAGGACTATACTGTTGCTGAGCTGATTGGCTCAAGCGAACGCGCCGAGGATTACGCGAACGGTGTCGCCTTAATTTTCTATTTGAGTCCGATCGACTATCACCGTGTCCATTCGCCAGTCACGGGCGAAATCACGACGAGTTATACACTGGGGCGAGAATCGGCACCCGTCAATGACATGGGGCTACGATTCAGCAAACGTCCGTTGACACGTAATTATCGCCGCGTCACGCGTCTGCAAGTCGATCACCGCTCGATTGAGCACGTCATGGTCGGTGCGCTGAACGTCAATACGATCGTTCAGACACATCAAGGACGCCTGCTGGAGCGTGGTGCAGAGTTCGGTTACTTTTCGTTCGGTTCAACTGTCATCCTCGTCTTGCCACCGGACACGGTCGAACTCGCTCCAGGCATCGAACGTAGCGTCAAGATGGGTGAGCAGATCGGACGCTGGATATCCTAAAAATGGATTCCCCTTTTTTAAGATTTCTGACTAAGAAAAGCATTTGAATTTGCTAGACTAAAGGAAACCACTGTTCAGAGGTGATCCTCATGTCCGAACGCTTATTTAAGCGAACCTTACTGATTGCATGCTTACTTTTCCTCACGTTTTTCACGCTCTATGGTATTCACCGCGCTTCAGCGACATCTGAACCCGAACACCTCATCTTTCAGGCAAAAGGCGAATCCTGGAACGCCGTGATTCATGTACGGCAAGTCAAAGAACGTCCTTTATCTTACCGGGTAAGCGAAGGCTACGCCCTAATATATATCGGACAGGATCTAAAACGAGTGGAGCACCAACAGAAACCTGTGACCTGGTTTGTCGATAGTCAGTTGTCAGATGGTCGATATGCTAAACACTCTAGCCATTTCCGAAGCTTCATTGGAACCGAAAGAGATGGCGCCACCTTTGATACGAGTGCCGCCTTACAAATCTTTAAAGATACTGACACGTACCATGTCCGAATCAAATGGGATGGCAACCGTGAAGAGCAGTTGACGTTAACGTGTATCGGCATGGAATAACTTACAAAACGAGAAAGAGGTTATATCATGAAAAAAGTCGTTTTATCATTCGCTTTCTCGATTATGACGGTATGGATATTAGTTGGTTGTAATAATGAAGAGATAATGCAAAGTACTAGTGAAAAACCGACGGCATCCGAAGTATTGAGCGAAGATGCTAAAGCAGACATTTTTCAATTCAATGATACGATCTACAAATCAGACGTAGCATGGGCAGAAAAAACCAAAGTCACTCAGAATGAAAAAGTTGGAGAAATTAAAAGAAGAAGTTCGGATAAAGACGCTTTTGATAATGGGACTGCTACGAAACTCTATAAGGGTACCGTCCTATACTCTACTAAAGAAAGAAATGACATTTTGCTAGTGAGTTTCAATGGGAAATTTAAAAAGTACGTTGCTTTAGGAGAAGGTTAATTTGTCTATAAGAAAAGGCATCCTCAGCTAAGGATGCCTTTTCTTATTTAGATCATGCTGATAATAGAGAAGCTAATCAGCCGTTGACGACTTTTTCAGATACATCTTCATTCATCGACTGACGATTGATCGAGAGCGTTTCTCCCTCTTTAAGTCGTTTTCGATATTCTGCTGTCGCCGTGAATAAGACATCTGTTGACGAGTTGAGTGCTGTCTCAAACGAATCTTGTAACACACTGACTAGAACACCCGCTGCTACGACTTGCATCGCAATGTCATTCGGAATCCCGAATAAACTACATGCAAGCGGAATCAAAAGGAGCGAACCACCAGCGACACCGGATGCGCCACATGCACAAACGGCAGCGAGAACACTCAAGATGATAGCTGTCGGAAGGTCGACTGGGATACCGAGCGTATGAACCGCTGCTAACGTTAAGACGGAAATCGTGATGGCCGCTCCCGCCATATTGATCGTGGCACCGAGTGGAATCGAGATCCCGTACGTCTCTTTATCGAGGTCAAGTTTCTTACATAATTCCATGTTGACCGGAATGTTTGCAGCTGAGCTTCGTGTGAAGAAAGCGGTAATCCCACTCTCCCGGATACATTTGAAGACGAGTGGATATGGATTCTGACGAACGTTGATGAACACGATGAGAGGATTAACAATGAGTGCTACGACAAGCATCGTGCCAATCAATACCAATAATAAATTCCCGTAATCGAGCAATGAAGAAAGACCGTTTTCCGTAACAGAGCCAATGACGATTCCCATGATACCAAGAGGAGCAAGTTTGATTACCCATCCGACCATTTTCGCAATGGCGTCAGAAAAATTCGAGATAAATGTCTTCGTCGTATCGGACGCATTTTTTAAAGCGATTCCTAACACGATCGCCCAAGTCAGAATGCCAATGTAGTTCGCTTGTATGAGCGCATTGACTGGATTATCGACCATATTCAAGACGAGTTTTTGAAGAACTTCAACCGTGTTCCCCGGAGCAGCCAATTGTTCCGCACCTTCTGTCAATCGAATGTTCACTGGGAAAAGGAAACTGACGATGACCGCAATGGCTCCCGCTAAGAACGTCCCGAGCAGATACAAGAAAATGATTGATTTCATATTCGTCTGCTGTCCTTTTTTATGCTGCACGATTGATGCCATAACTAAGAAAAAGACCAAGATCGGCGCGACTGCCTTCAGAGAAGAAATAAATAAAGTCCCAAAAATGGTCAAGGATTTCGCCACTTCAGGAATCGTGACGGCTAAAATAATACCCACGATCAAGCCAATCGCGATTTGTTTCACTAAACTGATTTGGTTCCACATCTTCAACAATTTCATACATTCCCCTCCAGGCTTTCAAAAAATAAGATATTAGAATTCGAAAAATGAGATATTAGAATTCGAAAAATGAGGACTTCTCTCTCTCATTCCAAAACGATGAATGATCTGGTCGCTCACTTTTCAAAAAATTCTCTCAGTTTATTGTTTTCTATTTTTACATAAATCCTAAGAAATAAAAACTAGTTTTTTGCAAGAAATATGATTCCTTTTCCTGGATGTTAAATAAGAATACGAATGCAATCGATTGCATAATTACAAAAAAAGTAGGAAACGGATCATACTGTCTCCTACTTCATTATGTTAACTAAATCTTTATGTATGAGTGTTAACTGACCTTCCTTTACTACTTAAGAGACCATTATTTTTTTGCATTTGGCAATCAAAAGAACAACAAGTAATAAAATCTCAAGAATCAAAAATATCTCCACAAAGGATTAAACACCAAATGTGTTTCGCGCTTGCGTAATGATGATGACGAGTGCACCAATCGCCCAGACAAGTAAGATCAGTTCTAAAATATATTGATCATTTGGTATGACATCCATATGTTTCTTACAATAGACTGACTAAAATGATTTAAGTGATGCCTATATTTTACAGTATCCTGAAGTGTTCCAGACTTCCGAAAGTTGAGCAAATGAGTTTTTAAAGATCTAAGTCATCCGGATAGTCCTTTATTTTCCTAACCCGAATACTTTCCTCCTGACCGATTTGATCGGTTTCTTTCAATCGGTGCTGTACGACTAGAAGAACCAATACAATTGCTGATATCACACAGATCGTCGCATAATACGGTTGAGCAAATCGTTCCAACTCAATCGCAGATAAAACCTGTAAAATCGTCAATCCCGCGAGCATCCCGTGGAAATATCTCTGATAGTTGCGCGGTATTCCGGCTTGTCCAAACGTCTCATACCAGACGAATAAGCCGAGTCCGAACGCGAGTCCGTTTAGGATCGGTGAAGGCAGGAGAAACAGGAGGATTCCAAGACCAAGCATCCACCAGGCATAACGAATAGCTGGCTTAAAGAAAGCAGGATCGAGCGTCGGTTCTTCTTCCTCGATGACAGGCGTTGCTTTTTCCTCTTCGGTCAACGGTCTAAAACCAAGTGCTTCTTTCTCTTCTGCTAACTCGAGCATCCGCTTTTTCATTCCGAAATAGAACGGAAAACGTTCTTTGACAACCTCCCCTTCATCCGTTTGACCATCCGCTTGTTCTTGCACGGATACCTGATAGAGCGTACGCCCCATCCAGTAACTGACCCAGTAATCGGTCGTTTGACCATTGTCGCGTTTGAGTTCAATCACCTTGGCTTTTTGATTCGTCATGATATATGATTCCTTTCGTCGCAAGTTCCTGTAATTGTTCTGACGCATACAACAGGAGAATGAACCCTGAAACGAGACAGACTGCTCCGTTAATCGAGAGATTGATCGGTGATAAATAGTTTTTCGATGAGCCGGCTAATGCGAACATGAAAAGTGCTCCTGACCATCGATACATGCGAACATGCGCGGATTTCCCTTCGAGATGCATCGGCCAGAAAAGCATCAGAACGACGAGTGTTATGTATCCCGGAATCGGTAAGATATCGGTCAGCGTCAGTAATCCACTCAATAGGACGAGTAAAGCGCTTAAAATGCGCAACTTTATGATCCGTCGATCTGAACGAAAATCCATCACTTCAGACAGAGCAAAAGGTGATCGTATGTATCCATCGTCTAATTTTTCACGTACCCATGCTTTTTTCTGACGATACGCGCGCAAGGGACTTTTGAAGACGATCCGCTTCGTCGCGGACTCCTCATTCGTTTCCATCATGTCCTCGCTATCAATCGCCTGCTCTTTTCGGGCAATTCCTTCCCGGCAGAATAAAGTACGCCCTTCTTGGTGAAAGACGATGTGATACACATGATCGTCGACTTGTTTGACTAATTGAATCATGATTTGAGCTCCCATTAACTTGCTTTCTAACTTTTTCTAGATCTCACCATGTTGTGCTGACCGCGTATAGTATAAACAGACCACTTAAGACACAGACGTAACCATAGTGTCTGACAGTCAATGAACAAAATAGGATGACGCCAATCGACAAAATAATACAGATGCTTAAACAGATCTGTACCTTGATCTTTCTTCAATTTAAAACACTTTTTGTTTTCTTGTAACCGATACGGGCAGCATTTGGATGCATATCCGGTTTTCGCAAACGAGGAGAATGTAAGGAATTATCATGATCATCACCTTCCTAAACATGGTCAAATTGAAGAGGAATGACTATGTTTACTTTAATTTGAATATAATTTCATTCACTTTTTTAGATTCAATCGTACTCATCTAGGATATTTACAAGTCGAATTTTAGCACTTCAAAGAATCTTTATTTAGGATTATCGCCCAATCCTATGTACTAAAACCTTAATATGTATTACAATGTATTACAAGGGAGCTGATAATCATGAGTACCATTTCCGTACGTCTGGATGATCAGGATACACGACTTATCAAGGAATATGCGAAGGCAAAGAACATCACGATTTCTACACTCGTTCGCGATGCCGTCCTCGACCGTATCGAAGACGAAATCGATTTGCAACTCTATCATGATTCCATGGCAGCACACCGTAAAAAATCAGAAGCGATATCTTTCGACGACATGATGAAGGAACTTGATTTAGAATGACGGCATATTCGGTAGAGTTTGAGCGCGGAGCTCAAAAGTCTCTCAAGAAGATGGACCCACAACAAGCGCGGATCATCATGTCCTGGATCAAGAAGAATCTGGTCGGGACGGATGATCCGCGTCGTCATGGGAAAGGACTGGTCTCGAATCGTTCTGGTGAATGGCGGTATCGCATCGGTGACTATCGTCTGATTGCTGACATCCAGGATGAAAAAGTCGTGATCTTAATTCTTGAAATCGGTCATCGTCGTGACATTTATAAATAAGGCATCTATTGCTCATATACAAGTAAGCATATGAGTTTTTGAATATGTCTGTTTAACGACCGTTTTATATAATGATTGCAATAAAAATTTGTTCTTTATATAAATCATCATCATATATTCTAATAAAATTAAAATCGCGTGTAAAAAGTCTTCGAATACTCATAGACTTTTTACACGCGATTAAATCCAGTGCTTGGCTACTAATAAGTTCTGAAATCACTTCAAATGATTTCATATTTTTAACGTTCTAGCATTTACAGCAACAATGACGGTGCTAAGACTCATTAGTACTGCCCCAATGGCTGGGGATAAGATCACACCATAGGGAGCTAGAACGCCGGCTGCTAGTGGTATTGTTATAATATTATAACCAGCTGCCCACCATAGGTTTTGAATCATTTTGTTATAAGTGCTTCGGGAAAGTTCAAGGATAGAGAGAACATCTTTCGGATTACTTCTGACCAGTACGATATCAGCGGTTTCGACTGCCACGTCGGTTCCACTACCAATCGCAATCCCTACGTCAGCTTGTGCCAGTGCGGGTGCATCATTAATGCCATCACCCACCATGGCTACTTTCCTACCTTCCAATTGAATGTTCTTTACTTGTCTTGATTTATCATCAGGTAAAACTTCTGCATGAACTTCGTCAATACCCAACTGTTTGGCAACCCAATGTGCAACCTTTTTATTGTCACCAGTGAGCATGATTGAATTTATGCCTTTATTTTTAAGAGCAGTCACAGTCTCTTTCGCTTCTTCTCTTACTAAATCAGCAAGTGCAATCATTCCTAGTAATTGCTTGTTTTTCAATACAAATATGACAGTCTTTCCTTCTTCAGATAATTTTTCAAAAGCGAGCTCATCAACCGTTATTTTTTCTTGACGAATATATCGAGGACTCACTACACGAATTAACGTACCCTCTACTTTCCCTTCCAATCCGACTCCTGTAATAGACATAAAATCTTCAATCGATGGAAGTGATAGTTGTAGCTCTTCTGCTCTTTTTACTACACCTTTAGCAAGAGGATGTTGTGATGAACGTTCGACTCCCGCTGCTAGACGAAGTAGTTCGTTTGAGGAAATTTCATCAACCGGCATCAAATCCGTCACACCAAAATTACCTTGCGTCAAAGTACCTGTCTTATCAAAAATAATGGCGTCTAATTTCCGTGCCTCTTCAAACTGCGTCCTATTTCGAATCAATAAACCTTTCTTAGCAGACAGCGCCGTCGAGACAGAGACGACCAATGGCGCTGCAAGTCCTAGTGCATGGGGACACGAAATAACCATGACAGTCACCATACGTTCGATAGCAATGCTGAGCGGATATCCTAATGCAAGCCAAATGATAAATGTCAACACACCGGCAAAAACAGCGACATAGAAGAGAATTTTTGCTGCACGATTCGCTAAATTTTGTGTTTTAGATTTAGATGCCTGCGCTTCGCTGACTAATTCGATCACTTTCGATAAATACGTGCCTTCACCTGTATTTTTCGTTTCAACAGTCAAGCTTCCTTCTTGATTAATGGAGCCAGCAATTACGTTGTCGTCCATTTTCTTTTCGATGGGAAGAGATTCACCTGTTAGCATCGATTCATCAACTGTTGTTGCTCCTTTTATTATCTTACCGTCAACTGGAACTTGCTCCCCAGGTTTGATCAGAATCACGTCACCAGTCTGTAATTCCGACACCGCAATATCTTCTATTTTTTCATCATCAATTCGATGCGCAATACTGGGTAACAATTTGACTAATTCTTGTAGCGCGTTAGACGCGCCCATGATTGACTTCATTTCAATCCAATGTCCTAAAAGCATAATATCTATGAGCGTTGCTAACTCCCAGAAAAAGTCATGTCCCTCTCCTAGACCTAAGATGATGCCCACACTATAAAAGTATGCAACACTAATCGCTAAAGCGATCAACATCATCATCCCCGGATTTTTTTGTTTCATTTCGTCTAAGCTACCTTTTAAGAACGGCCATCCACCGTAGAAGTAGACAATTGTGGATAGCAAAAGCAAAACAACGTCGTCATATGGAAAGCTAATGTTGATACCCGACCATTCTTGAATCATTTTGGAAAGTAGCAGGATTGGAATGGTCAACATTAACGATACGAGAAATCTTTTCTTGAAGTCTCCGATCATTCCTTCATGTTCATGATGTGAAGCACTCATTTGTTGGTCTTCATGATGAGTATGTTCGTGATGGATATGGTGATCCATAAGAAAACCTCCTTTTACGTATTATACACCTGTATGGTGTATATAGAGAGATCATGACTATATAGAGCTACATCTCGTTTTTACTTCCAGTTAAACTTATATATATAAATATAAAATGTATTTTGACACACTAA
Source organism: Exiguobacterium sp. s168 (assembly GCF_018619035.1). Lineage (NCBI taxonomy): Bacteria > Bacillati > Bacillota > Bacilli > Caryophanales > Exiguobacterium > Exiguobacterium sp. s168. The sequence goes on from NZ_JACSNE010000036.1 coordinate 19,087, forward strand.
AAAATAAAAATTATCATACAAGTATAGGATATATTTTAAAAAATGAGACCATTTGTTTGAATAGGACTATTTAGCGCCAAAATCACAAGTACTGAAACTTTAAAAAGAATTAAAGGACAAGTTCGAGGTAGACATCAAATGATTGATGACAATTCATGAATTAACTGAACTAATGAAGACTATGGTCAAATGAACGAATAGGTACTATCGTGAACAGACAAATGAGCTAATACAAAAAACGCAATTAAAAAGCTTTGTTTTATGCACCTACAAAATTATCTCTAAGGAGAATCCAATCGTGAAACTTAACATACTCTTAAAAAGCGTAAGTCTTATTAGCCTATCCCTGATTGCGGTCGGCTGTGCTCAATCCCCGATGAAGTCTTCTACTCCCAATCATTCAAAGGAGGTAGATCATGCGAAACATATGAGCGGTGACAAGATTGAAGAAACATCATCATCGTTGATACTTCCTACGTTTTTAAAAACTCAACCTGAAGATGTACGAAATGTTTATCAAGCTGTAGGGAAAAATCGTAAACTACTAGAGAAAATACCTTGCTATTGCGGTTGCGGTGAAACAGTCAATCATAAAAATAATTATGATTGCTTTATAGAAGAAAACGCGACGAATGGATCGGTGAAATGGACAAGTCACGGAACGACATGCAGCACCTGTCTCGAGATTGCTGTAAAGTCTATTTTGAAGCAACGGGACGGAGAATCGGTTAAAGATATTCGTTCTGCAATCGATTCTTCATATAAAGATGGATACTCGAAGCCGACACCGACTCCCTTATGATTTTTATGATGACACTTTTGCTCCTATAGCAAGAGTGTCATTTCGTTTCATCCTCACTCCAACGATATCCTCTCCCCCAAATTGTTTTCAGATGCCTATCGATCGGGTAATCTAACTCTCTTAACTTTTCTCTAATCATCTTAATATGAGAATCAACTGTCCTCGGATCCGATTCTGACGTATAAGACCAAACGAATTCATAAAGCTCTAGTCTGTTGAACAGCCTTCCAGGATGTTGAAGGAATAGTCGCAGTAATGCATGTGCTTTTGGTGTAAAGTCAATCGACTTGCCATCTAGTAAAATTAAATTGTTGCTCTCATCGAACGTAAGTCCGTGGTAGATAACGGGTTCTTTTGCTTTCCTTCTCATGACAGACCGAACTCTTGCTAAAAGTACGTCCCCGTTAAACGGCTTTGTGACATAATCTGTAGCTCCAGCATCTAGTCCTTTGACGATGGATTCAGCATCATTTAGAGCCGTTATCATGATGATAGGGACTTCCGGGTGAGAATCCGTTATTTTCTTACATACTTCGAATCCATCGTACATTGGCATCATTACATCCAATAAAATCAAATCGAAGGTTTCTTTTTTCACTTTCTCTAAAGCTTCGATCCCATCATTCGCCATACTACATTCATATCCTATTGGTTCTAGATAGAGTCTTAATAATTGCCTCATTCTTATTTCATCATCAACAATTAATATTTTATCCATCCTAGTCACCACCTCTTACATTAAAATTTTTTAATAATAAATGATTGTTAGTCTATTTCCTCATAAATTTCACGAACTTTCTATATAATCAATTCAACCTATAGAATGGAGTTGATTTTCATGAAAGTGTTTATGAAGAATTTGATCGTTATCCTCTATGTATCCTTATTTTCTCTCACCATACTACTGGTCTATAAGGGTTATGAACTTTTTCATAACTAAGTATCTTAGTGCTTATAAATGAAAGAGCATCAGCTTTTTAGCTCATACCTTTTTCGGCATGGCGACATAGATGCTCCTTCATTTTTAACACTTCGCTTTAAGCAATTAATTTACGACAGACTTTTGCACATTCATTACAGGCCTCAGCGCACTTTTTACAATGATCATGATCATGTTTCGAACATTCGTCGGCACATCTTTCACAAATTTCAACACAGCTTCTTGCAAGAACATCAATATTGCTGCTGTTTCGAGAAATAGCTTGTACTAAAAGACTACAAATTTCAGAACAATCTCTGTCTAGACGTATACACTCTGCCATCGAAGAAACATGATGTTCACTCAAACACGCATCAAAGCATTCATTACAAGTCACTATACAGTTGTGTAGGGCACCTAAGATTTCTTGTTGTCCAGTATTCATTCTAAAATACCTCCATTTTCCGTCTTTTTTGACTTACACAAAGCCTATTTCCTTAGTTTGTGAAGAAAAGATGAAAATATTCACCTATTTTTTAGTCCACTTTCAACTGACCCATCATTCCGTTCTCTTCATGTTCAAGGATATGGCAATGGTACATGAATACCCCTTTTTCCTTGAAAGTCATCTGAATCTTAACTCGTTCATCTGGTTTTATAGCGATAGTGTCTTTTAGACCTGCTTCTTGATTATCCAGTTTCTGTCCGTTTCGCTCTAATACTTTGAATTGGACTCCATGAATGTGGAAGGGATGAGTCATTCCACCCATCATGTCTTTTTTATTATAGACCTCCCAAATTTCGGTTTCTCCTTGTTTCGCTTTAATATCGATTCTCTTCTCATCAAACTTTTTCCCATTGATTTCAACATTTTTGCCCATCCCGAAAAGAGTTAACTTTTGATTCACCGTAGACAAGGTCTTTAGCGGCTTTTCATATCCACTTTTCGGCGCCAATGCACTTAGGTTCGTCCCTTGTTTATCCTCCAGCTTGAAGTTAACGACCCTTACTCCATTCGTCTCAAATGAAACAGTCTCACCAATTTTTCTTTTTGAAAAGTCTACCAATACCTCTATACGTTCGCCTGGACTTAATTCAATTTTCTTTACGTTTTTCGGTTTTGAGATGTAACCACCATCATCAGCAATTTTTTTAAAGGATGAACCGTCAGATAGCTTCACTACGTAGTTACGTGCATTGGAGCCATTTATCAATCTGACTCTAAGTTGCGAATATTTTACGTTGAAATATGGATTAATCGTACCGTTTACGAGGAGGGTATCGCCTAAAGCCCCATCTGTTTTTTCTACATCAGCATATCCAAGGACATTCCTGTTTTTAACTTTTCGATCTTGAAGAATTAATGGAATATCATTTTCACCATATTTTTGAGGTAGCATCGTCTCTTTAGTTTTTTCATCTTTTACGTACAACAATCCTGCTAACCCCTTGTATACTTGTTCAGCAGTTTTCCCCATTGGATGTGGATGAAACCACAATGTCGATTCATCTTGCTTCACTTTAAACTTTACTACCTTCGTTTCACCAGCTTTCACGACCTGATGTGGTCCGCCATCTACGGATGATGGTACAACAAGACCGTGCCAATGGAATGTAGTCGCTTCTGATAAGCGATTCACCGTACGGATTGTTACCATTTTTCCTTTTTTCAATTCCACTACAGGACCTAAATAATTTCTGTTATATCCTAGAGTTTCAGTTTTTTTACTATCTCGGAAGAACTGTGTCTCCCCTTGTTTAGCGACAATCGTGTATTGAATGGAATTCTTGGTTTCACGATCGGATTTTAGCATCTTAGGGATGTTCAATCGTCGCTCTTTTTCTTCAGTTGATTTTAAATCGACACTCGCGCCATGTCCCATACCTTCCATCATAGTCTGATTTGTAGTAGTGTTCCCTCCATTCATCATAGATTTCATGTGCTGTTTGTTATTTGGCATAGTACCTCGGATAAAAAGTAAATACGAACCGCCCACTATAATCACTATAATCATGAGAGTAAAGATACCGATAGTTGCGATTAACCATCTTTTCTTCACATGGATCATTCCCTTCAATTAATTATTATCTTTAACTTAAAGAATGATTGTGAAAAAAATATGTCTTTCCACCCATGAATTTTATAGTTTTTTTCAATGTGTTACTTTTCTGCTCTCTGCAATGTTTCTGCAAATTTATGTGATAGAGTCTATGGAAAGCATAAAAAAACAATTGGAGGTAATTTTTATGAAATTAAAGAAAAAGATTTTTATGACAACTATGGCTGCTTCGCTTTCTTTAGCACTCGCTGCGTGCGGAAGCAATGGTGATGATTCTAAATCAACAGGAAGCATGGATAAAAATATGGACGGTATGGATCATTCGACGATGGACATGTCTGGATCGAAAGAGGTTCCGAAAGGGCTCCAAGAGGCTAAAAACCCTAAATTTAAAGTTGGCGACATGGCGATGATCAAAGAAGCACATATGGAAGGCATGAAAGGGGCCGAGGCTAAAATTGTAGGAGCTTATGATACTACTGCTTATAGCATTTCTTATGACCCTACAAATGGCGGGAAACGCGTCACGAATCATAAATGGATTATTCAAGAAGAGATTGTAGATGCCAAGTCATCTCCTTATGAAGTAGGCGATGAAGTAAAAGTAGACGCGGATCATATGAAAGGAATGAAGGATGCTACGGCCACTATCGACTCAGCTAAGCAAACAACAGTGTATATGATTGATTTCGAATCGACTACAGGTGAAGAAGTGAAAAATCATAAATGGGTGACTGAAGACGAACTATCTGCAGAATAAACGATAAACAAGAGAGGAACGGTTTTTTAACCGTTCCTCTCTTGTCTTATTTCTCCTTATTTAAGGAACCCACTTGTAACCAATTCCCCATACTGTGCGAAAGTGTTCTTCAATAGGAAACTCGAGTTTCCTAAGTTTTTCTCTTAAGTTTCTTACATGAGAGTCGACCGTTCGTTCATCTGTCCACTCATTTGCTAACCATAAACTTGAGAGCAGTTCCTCTCTTGAATAGACACGTTCTGGATTTTTTAATAACTTAGCAAGTAATGAAAATTCCTTTGGCGTGACTTTGACTAAATGATTATCATAATACAGCTCATGGGCGTCTACATTTAAGATTAGACCCGACGATTCGATTTTTGATCCTGAAGAAACTGTAGTTCGTCTGAAAATCGATTGAATTCTTGCCTTCAATTCCGCCTCGTCGAACGGTTTCACAATGTAATCATCTGCTCCCAGTTGTAATCCTTTTACGATTTCTTCTTTTCCGTCGAGTGCTGTCAATAAAATGATTGGTACATTCGAAACTTCCCTTATCCTTTGACAGGTCTCAAAACCATCCATTAAAGGCATCATCACATCCAATATGATTAAGTCAGGCTCATCTACATCAATCAAGTTCAATATCTCTCTTCCGCTGTTCAGCTTAATACAGGTATAACTGTCTTGCAGATAGAGTTCAATCAGTTCTAACATTCGATTCTCATCATCTACCAAAGCAATGGTTCTCATCCTGGAATCCCCCTCAAGTCAATGACAACTTTCAGCCCGTTTTCTACATTAATAGCTACGATGGTCCCTTTGTGCGCTTCAACTATTTCTTTCGTGATAGCCAAACCGAGCCCAGTACCTCCTGTTTCACGATTTCGTGAAGAATCTACTCGATAAAAACGATCAAAAAGATACGGGAGTGATTGCTCATCCACACCACCACCTTCATCCGTAACTTCAATAAAGTTTTCATCAAGTTTTAAAAATACGCGTTTGTTCGCATGTGTATATTTTAGCGCGTTATCCAGTAAATTTAAGAGAACCTGATCAAATCTAGCTTGGTCTATCTCTTTGTAGATGGGAGTTTTATTAATTTGAAGAATTAATTTCACTTGTTTCTCCTCAAATTTAAAAATTATTCTTTCACTGATTTTTTTTAAGAAATCATTCATCTCTGTGATCTGAGGATCTATTTGAAAATGTGGCTCTTCCAATCTAGCAAGTTCAAACAAATCCTCAATCAGTTCTTGAAGTCTTTCGGATTCCTCATAGATAATATCTCCAAATCTCGATTCGTCTTTTTTGAGGAGTCCTGCATATCCCTTAATGTAGGTAATCGGCGTACGCAATTCATGTGTGATTGAAGTCAGAAATTGCTTTCTTGTATTTTGAATGTGACGTAAATCAACAGATAACTTAGTGATCGCTCGTGCTAAATCTCCTACTTCGTCGCTTCTCTCAGCTTCTCTGATTTTCAGCACCTCGCCTTTACTTAACTTTACCGTTGCCTCTTTCATTGATAAAAGTGGCTTTATAATGATATAACTCAAAAAATAAACACTTACTAATAGAAAAAGTACTAACAAGAATAGAGAGAACACTACTTGTTGTTTCAATTCCCCCATCAAATGCTGTATATACTTCGTCGGCTCTAACATGATTATTTGACCGCCATCTTCAATATTACTCACCGTCACTAAAAATTTGCCCTCTCTCCAATTACCTTCTACGATTCCATCCTTTTTTTGAATCCAATCCGGGTTCAAAAATTGTTCAGCGTCGTTAGATGAATCGACGACTTGATTATTTTTGTCTAAGATAATCACATCAGTCATCGCCTTTTCCTCCATTAAAACAACGTGTTCAACTGTTTGCTTGTCGAAGTTAGTGGAAAGAACATCTCGATGACTATTGCCTCTCTCTTGAAGGCTCTCCAGTTCACTTTCTACTTGTTGATGCTCAAGAATGTTGTATACAATAGCAGATGAGAGAATGAAAATCATGAGAATCCCGAAAAAATAAAATAACGTTATTTTAAATGAAAGTTTATTCATAAAGTACCTTTCTCATTTAAGATGATTACATATAAAAACAAACTGTTGAGATTTAGAAAAGAAAGTATTCTTCATTTAGGCGATACACAAAAGAGCTTTTATCATTTGATTCTTTTAAAAGGACAATTCCTTGAATATTGCTCCACAAATAATTAGCGAAATCATAATCACTAAAAATAGCCTCACGAGTAGAATGCGTCATGAAACATTCTATTTTTGTAATCGTATACATTCCCTCCGAATCACGTTGATAATCGAAAGAAAAAGAACCCTTTATATTAAGCCTTTGAGCAATTATTGCTACGCACTCCTCTAAAATCGAGTTGGCAAACACCTCGTATGAAAGAACAGTATCTTGGTACCGTTCATACTCTTCTCTCATAAAACAGCAAATCACTTCACTAGATCGATAATCGACATATGCATCAATTTTCCCCACCTTTACACCTTCAGGCGCATTCTTTATCTGGTCAAAAGAATAAGTGAAAGTATTACCTTGAACCGAAAATGAATCATGAAGTACTGTTTTATCCCAGTCAAAGGATGTTATAAACGCTACGTTATTTTTTCTCATTTTCAACTTATGTTTTGATAACGTAGATGCTTCTTGTTCGCTTAAAGGGATAATCCAGCCTATTTCTTGAGAAGTACAATATTCAATCAGATTACTAATATACCCTTCTTCTGATTCTTTTTTTGAAAATGAATCAAAATATTTAAAATCAGGAAATAGCTTTCGAACCCATCCTTCTTTTGAAGAAATATGAATATCTATACTTACAGGTTTAAGTTGTTTTATGTTCTCCATCAATTTCCAGTTTTCCTCTACTCCCATTATCAGGACATTTTCACGAGACATTTACGATGCATCTCCTTTCGAAATAGAAAATAGAGCGTCAGAACCCTCTAAACCCTGTAAAATCAATCAATATTGTAGTTAGTTTCGTCAGACCATCGAAATACAATATGATACCTAATAAAATCATAAACCAGCCACCTATTTTCATAACCTTTGAAGAATAATTCATTAAGTATCTGGATTTCCCGACCAAAAACGACATCAAGAAAAATGGAATAGAAAAACCTAGTACATAAAAGAGCATATATAAAAATCCATTACTAGGATTCGTGGCGATCAAAGCAATAACTCCAGCGAGGATTGGTCCTGTACAAGGAGTCCATCCAGCAGCCGATCCGACTCCGACAATAAACGTTCCGATATAACCACGCTTTCTTTTTCCTAAGTTCATTCTTCGCTCTTTAAGTAAAAATATTGGGGTCCACAGACCAGTTAAAATAACACCGAATATGAATAAAATAAGTGCACCGCTCATCCGTAGAACATCTTTATACACTATAAAAAAATCAGCCAAATATGACGTTGAAAAACCCATCACTAAAAATACGCTCGAAAATCCAAGTAAGAAAACGAATGTATGGGGAACACCATTCCAGTTCCACTTTTTATTTTCTTTTAACTCTGTAACTGAAATTCCTGTAATGTAAGATAGAAAAACAGGATACAAAGCTAGGCAACATGGCGAGATAAAAGATAAAAACCCTGCCCCAAAAGCTAACAAAAAAGATAACTCCATCAAATTCCTCCCGAACTCTAAAAAATAAATCTTTTTTTAAGATGTATAAAAAAGAAATGTGTTTAATTTTAATCATAAAATCTGTTTGTGAAAAACCTATGCATTTTTTGATTAAATCTCGTATCAATTTTTGAAATGAATTTGATACACTTTTTTGTAATATAGTGATGCTATACTCCTTTTAACAAATCGTTTGTCACCGTATCTTTATCTTTAAAGGAGTACAACTAATGAAAAACAAGGTAATACTTATCGCTTCTAGCGTCTTACTCACAACAACTTTTTCAATGCATAGCCCAAAAGTTGAAGCAAGTAGTGCATATAAAGTAAAAGTAAAGACAGACGATCTCCGTGTTCGGACTGGTCCTTCTCTCAATTACAATATAGTCGGCGTGACTAACACTGGTCAGACTTTTTCTTATTTAGGAAAAAAAGGAGCTTGGACAAAAGTACTTTACAAAGGGAACACACGGTATATCTATAGTTCTTACCTAAAAAAATATAAGAGCCACGTTGCAAAAAAAATGACGTATAATGAGTCTCTTTTTGCTTCTCCTACTAAAGGGAGGCTGACCCAAGGATACGGAAAATCTAATGGCGCTTACGGTTATACATTCCATAATGGCGTTGATCTAGCTGCAACAAAAGGCACACCTGTCTATGCTTCTGCGAGTGGAAAAGTCACTACCTCTAAAAACAGCGGTGCATATGGTAAACACGTTATGATTTCACATAGTCTAAAGAATCAAAAATACGTAACCGTTTATGCTCATATGAATAGTCTTTCGGTAAAAAGTGGTCAGACAGTCTCTAAAGGTATGAAGATTGGAACAGTTGGGAATACAGGAAACTCGTTCGGAAATCATTTACACTTTGAGATTCATAAAAACAGTTATAAATACAGCAGTTATTCTGCAGCGAATAGTGTCAACCCATTGAACTATTTGTAACCGACGAATTGTAATATTAAGTGCAACACCTAGCTGAAAACACAAAAAAAACCCATAACGACCTCGTGTAGAATAGAGTTACCACACCAAA
>NZ_JACSNE010000037.1:0-20512 GCF_018619035.1 Exiguobacterium sp. s168
AATAACGATAGATATTGGTGACGAAAAATATTTTTTCGGGCACTTGAGATGGTGAAAACCATTGATATATCAACATTTATAGAGGGAGGTATAGTTAATATGGATATTAAAAAAATGTTAGTCAATGACCGTGTTAAACCATACTTATTAAAAGCCCGTTATGGGATTGAAAAAGAAAGTATACGAGTTGACTTATCAGGAAATTTAGCTAAAACGGATCATCCTAAATCGATAAGAGATGAACACCCGTATATTCAGCGAGATTTTTCAGAGCTACAGATGGAATTAATCACACCTGTTACTGAGACATTAGAGGAACTGTTTAATTACTTAGCAGCCATCCATGATGTTGCTTATCGTTCTATGGGTGATCATGAAATGCTTTGGCCATTAAGCATGCCACCACAGTTACCAGAAAAAGAAGAAGATATTGTTATTGCGAAATTGAAAAATGTTGAAAATGTTCTATATCGTCAATCTTTATCCAATTCTTATGGCCGTCGTAAACAAATGCTTTGTGGTGTTCATTTTAACTTTGAATTCGGCGATGAGTTAATCCAAGCGATATTTAACTTACAATCGGAGATAAAAGATTATCTACAGTTTAAAACAGAGATTTATCTAAAAGTCACAAGAAACTATTTACACTATCGATGGTTAGTAACTTATTTTTATGGAGCTTCTCCTAGTAGCGAAAAGAATTATTTTGAAGAAGATTCTTTGAATGGGGCAATAAGAAGCATTAGAAGCAGTAAATTGGGTTATACTAATTCTGATGATGTTCAAGTGTCATATAGTAGTATACAGAACTATATATCAGATCTTTCTTTGATGGTTAAAAAAGGGCTTTTATCAGAAGAAAAAGAATTTTATGCATCTGTCCGTTTAAGAGGCGGACATCATGTTTCAGATTTAGAAGCTCACGGTGTTAGTTATCTTGAATTGCGAAATATAGATTTAAATCCTTTTGAAACGAATGGAATTAGCTATGAACAAGCAGAATTTCTACATCTTTTCTTATTTTATTTACTATGGAAAGATGAGGGTAATAATTGTGATGAGTGGATAAAAATGGGTGATTCTTACAATGATGTAGTGGCTCTTGAGCATCCATTAGAGCATACACAATTTGAAGTAGAAGCTAAAAATATGATCGATGAGATGGAACATTTAGCAGAAATTTTAGATTTGACTATTTCAGATACGTTATTTGTTAACCTGAGAGAAATGCTAATGGACCCAAGTAAGACTTTAGCTGGAAGGCTTTATAAAGAGAGTGAAAAAAGCAGTCAAGGACAAGTGGCTACGTGTATTGCGAAAGAAAACTATAAAAAATCATGGGATAAGCCATATCAATTAACAGGATTTACTGACATGGAGTTGTCCACTCAGATTTTAATGTTTGATTGCTTACAGCAAGGAATAAAGGTAGAAGTTTTGGATCGGCAAGATCAATTTTTGAAGCTTCAATTAAAAGATCATGTTGAATATGTGAAAAATGGGAATATGACAAGTAAAGATAGTTATGTATCCCCTTTAATTATGGAAAATAAAACAGTAACAAAGAAAATTCTTCAACAACATGGATTCCGTGTACCAACAGGTGAGGAATTTAATGATATAGAACATGCTTTAAATTCTTATAATATGTTTTCTGCTAAACCTTTTGTTGTAAAGCCGAAAACAACAAACTATGGATTGGGAATATCAATCTTCAAACAAGAGGCAAATTACGAAGATTATCAAAAAGCAATCACACTCGCATTTAAAGAAGATTCTTCTGTACTAATAGAAGAGTTTCTCTATGGAACAGAATATCGATTTTTTGTGTTACATGATAAAGTTCAGGCGGTTTTATTACGAGTTCCTGCGAATGTTAAAGGCGATGGTGAACATACAATCGAAGAGTTAGTCATTGAAAAGAATCGTGATCCGTTAAGAGGAAAAGACCATAGGACACCTTTAGAAACTATACAATTAGGTGACTTGGAAAACCTTATGCTAAAAGGCCAAGGTTATCAAATGAATTCGATTCCAAAAAATGGTGAAATCGTCTATCTGCGTGAAAATTCTAATGTTAGTACAGGCGGAGATTCGATTGATGTGACAGATCAAATTCCCGATGACTATAAAAAAATAGCAGTGGATGCGGTATCTGCACTGGGAGCTAAAATTAGTGGTATCGATTTGATTATTGAAAATATAGAAGTTCCTGCAGCTAATAAAAATGCTTATGGGATTATTGAAGCGAACTTTAATCCATCAATGTATATGCATATCTATCCATATAAAGGAGAATCTCGACGTTTGACTATGCATATAATACACTTTTTATTCCCTGAACTATTACAAAGTTAGGAATCAAAGTTAGTCAAATTAGGGGTGCCATAAGCAAAACGCGATTATCTACACTATGAAAATCGGGAGTATTTAAAGTATTCTAAGAAGAAAAGTTGGGTGAAAGGCTACTTTGAATACTTGATATCTTAACCCAGTAAACAATGTATTCTACGTATCGAATGTAGTGATATCTTGATAATTAGAAGCATCAAATAACCATACCATTCTAAACATTGTTCTAGGAAGAATTAAAGGTATTTGCTACTTCTTAAGGACGCCTTAAGGCCGTTTTAGCTACCTTCAAGGCGGTTGTAGAATATGATGCTGCGAGGATCGTTGTCTAGACTAATACGTTGTTTATATGGCTTCAATGAATAAATCATTGATAAACAAAGGTTTTCTATGTAAGAGTTAAGATAACTGCATATTTACAACGTTAAGCTGTTGAATGACAATAAAGTTATTTAATGTTCAAATTACTAACATACATAACCCCGTTCTGAGTAGGGACGGGGTTAAAATAATAGTGTTTAAATACTGTGTATAATACTTTCTGTCATTTCATAGTTTACTTTTTCCCTGATTGCATGGACGCTGGTATTACCCTAAATAGCCCGATTGTTGCATTTAAAAATACTGCTTATCAAAAGGATTTAAAGGAACAGCGAGTTCACTATCTATATACAATTCTGATTCACACGCAGGGCAGATATTTTGAAATTTATCTTCATTTTGTAAAATAGCTGTATACAGGTCCTTTAAAGAAATTTGATCTTTATACTTCTGTAAAGACTTCGTTGCCTCTTCACGATCTCTTCGCCAGCTTTATCTCATAATTAGATAAATCATCAACATTTTTCTTTATAAATTGCTTAAACTCTCTTAATGCCTTAGACATTTAAGCTCCCCCTCGTTATATTTAATTCTTACATCTCTAATTCTGTCTAGTCAAAAGTGTCCTCGGTTAAACAACTCTGCTTATGAATATAATCGAATTGTTACATTAATTTGTTTAACAACATATTTGATCTATGTCTTATTCCTTTACGGCTATGTTTGCATTTAACAATTTTTATTCCTCTAGTTTCAATAGTTTTTAAAGATTTTCTGGACCATGCTCCGCTAGCATTTACAAGATTTATAAGCAAATTATGATAAATCGTACTCCAGTCTTGTTTTGAGGGAGAATATAAAATAAGAGTAGATAAAGAACGGGTTTCGCGTTCTACCTCAATAATATTGAATCGACTGCCATGTACCGCATATACTTCAGCAATTACATAACGCCTCTTTGCAATACCATCGCTTAGCTTTGTAAATTTTCGTTCTCCTAGGACCTCTGGTAATACATCGGTAAATGCTCGAATTGCTTTTATCTCTGGATACTGTTCCAATACTTTCAAGACATTAATAAATTCCTGTAGCTCCCCTTGGGCTTTAATCTCATGTAGCATTTGATGTTCTAAACCCCTTGCCAATTGCTGTCCGCCACTATCTGCTGTAGAATGAATAGAATTATTCTCTCCATAGTACCTCTTTGTATTTTCGTCCTCTTCCAAACGTTGCTTGGATGAACCTCGTTTTATTCGTTTGACTATTGGCATCGATGTATATTCATGTTTCAACTGATTCATCTGTACTAAATCAAAATCCTCCGTGGATCCATCTACTTGCTCGTCTAATGTAAAGCCTTCTTCATCGTCGTTTTTGTTTAGGGAACGATATGTATATTTCTTCGCTTCTTTTGACTTCTCTGAATTTTGTATTTCCGGATGTGAAATCGAGATATTTTCATAAGGAATATGCTTATTTTTTACATTGACAATTTGTAGTACAGTCCATGTATTATTGTCCTCTTTTACACGTGCAGTGACAATAATTGGCTGTGTAAAGTTCCATTCGAATTTCAATGACTGTTCTTGCAACCATGTAAAGGCGATGCTTTCATAGACCTGACGTAAATCACGATTCGTTAATAGCCAAACCAATTGATAAATGAAAGTTGTTTTGGTGTATTTTAATTCATACAGTGATGAAAAGCTAAGATGAATCCTATTTGGTTCATATGTTTCTGTGAAAAATTGAGGAAATGAATTTGATTCAAGCAAGCGATACAAAAGAAAACCATTTGGTGCTAGTATACTGCGTAACACTTCAATGACTGGTAAAATGACATTCTTTCCGTTAAAAGAGAATATGAAGCTTCGTGAGGTTGCAGGGTCATTGATCCCTGGAATTTTCCAAGGCTTCTCGTAATATCTGGCACCGTTAGGATAAATCGTTATATCTACTTCCTTTGCATCTTGAGGAGACCGACTGGTGGTAATCACCCCATCACTATAGTAATGTTGAATTGCCAAGCAAGGTAATGTCCCCCAATCTAAAAGGATCTTCTTTGTAACCCTTTTTGCCCGAAAATATGCATATAGCATTATTTTATTATCATAACGAAAAGGATCGCCAATCCATATCAGTCCTACTTTTTCTCCTTTTTTGAACGGCCATTTAATTTTAACTTGTCGTGCGCTCATCCTTATCCACTTCCTGTTTCATATGTATGTACGCCTCTAAATGTGGTTTTATCTCATGAATATGATGTGATTTAACAGCACCCATTCGTTGAACTTTCCACAATACGACTGGTTCCGCGTCTTGCAGCATCCGATCAATAATTTTACAACACCGACGAATTTGAACTTGTGGAACAGACTCTGTCACATTGTTTAAAAGTTTTTTCGTCTTTGGTAATTTATGAAGATGCTTCTCTAAATTAGATAAAATACCTAAACGTTTGCCGATAAGAGACTTTGTTATCCGAACAATTTTTTCTAATGCCAACAATTCTTTGTACAGTTGTTTTATTGCTTTACAATATTCATCATCCCTTGCAGACCAATTCACAGTTTTATTAGCACCTGTTTGTCTACGTTTTTCAGGTGAATGCCCAAACAACCATTCTTTATCGTATCGATACAGGTAGGTATATTCCTTTTTAAAGCGCTCTCTAATTTTCGTTCTTGAATCACGAGGGTATTCCTTTAATCCATCAAGCAATCGCTGTCGATATTTCTGTAACAATAGAGGGCTTGCTTTACTATCGGCTTTTTCTTTTTGTCCGTTCTTAGATAAATACTTTATTACGGTCTTAGAATCAACTCCAAGCATTCCAGCTATGGCTCGTGTGCTTAGATTCTCATTATTTTTTGCTAAAACATGTAATTTTTTATTCCATGTGTCTCCGAATAATTTCACACGACCAATACGATATGTATCCTTTTTTGATTGATCAGGACCCTTTCTGGCATAAACAAAGCCACAGGAACATTCAAATGTACCAATAGGGTTCGCTGATTTATAATCTCTTGTGATAGTTACATGATTAATGACCAGTTGTTTATAATGATCAGCAGCCTTATTTAAGCATGGCCATGGACCTGTACCAAATGAACCTGCATCATCTCCAACATGCAAAAGCTTCTCTACATCTTTTTCTAAAAAGTATAGAAACAACAAATGGCGAAAAGGATGTACATGACGTTCCTCATTACGAGTTAATACCTTTAACCAATTGTACTCATTTTCCTGTTTTAACCCTGAATCATACTTTTCTAAGAACCCTATTGGAAACCTTGCTTGGAATGTATCAAATAACTCATTTTGCCTTATTCGATTTGCCGTAGTAATTAAATTCTTTTCTCTAAGAAGCAATCGATACCTTTTAAAAATATCCTTGCGTGAAATTGCATTTATATCAATATTTAATAGTCGATATGCCATTTTTGCTAACTTTACTTGAATATCAGTATTATCAAGGGACTTAACTTCCTCTAAAATTGAAAAATCCATTCTTTTTGCCTCAAACCGAATAAATTTGATTCTACTTTGTTCGGTGAAATCATCTGGATATTTCTTCAGTTGTAAATCGTGATGTGCGCACAAATTTATACCTTGCAATTGGTGTTCCCGATGTATGTATGGTTCACCATATTTATCAATATCAGCCTGGGCGCATTGTGAACAATAGTATAATCCATCTTTTTTGCAAATACCTCCTGAAACCATACCTAGCCTTGTGTAAAGACCTTTGCCATCACCTTGGACGTCCTGCATAATCTCTTGCTGTCGTTGTTTGGAAAGGAACGGGGCATAAAACGGGTAAATGGTATGTTTCGCTAACAACTTCTCTACCGAATAATGATTTCCCATCTGTTGGACCAAGGCATGAAAATGGCTGCCAATCTCTACACTCGGAATCACAGAGCGACTTTGAAATACCTCTTCCAACGTATCTTTGTAATCAATATTTCCACTGTAAAAGTGATAACGTGCAATCGCCGAATAAATCAACTCATTTGGATATGGATCCGTAAAGAATGGCAGCATTGAATTGCCTCCTAATAGAATTCTTCCAAAGGATTTTTAATGTACCCATTTGCTTTCAATAGTTCATGAGGATGTTGTTTTTTGTCTAATGCTCGCTTTCTTAGCTTAAGTAATGGGAGAACCTCTGCCTTTTTCATATTTTCCTTTGCTTTATTATCTTTCTTTTGTTGATTTAAGTTAATCGCCTGCTGAATTACATCTGATTTTAGTTGATGAAAGTCTATATCAAATGGATTTTCCCCAACAATTTTTTGTACGATTTTTTTAATGTCTTTATCTTTCAAACTATCAAAAATACCCAGGGCTGCTACTTCAACACTTAAGTTTTCAATCGTGTCTTGTCGTTTATACTCGATTGTATTTTTGCGCTCTTTAAACGCCTCCTGAATACGTCCTGCTATTTCTGTGTTTCGCTTATGATTCAGCATGACTTCATCCAGATTGATCATGATATCTTCATATTTCATTATGTCAGCTAAATTGTTCGTCCGAATCGCTGTCATCATTGGTTGAATCGTTTGCATATCTTCTTTAGCAGTCTTTTTTAATACTTGTGGAGTAATTATTTCATTCGGGTTATTTTCATCGAATAAAGCTCGTTCTTGTGCTAGAATAAACAAATTGACAGCGACAGCAGTAATTCCTTGGCACTCATAGTAAAATGCCTTTTTCGTATTCTCTGTAAGCTCGGAATAGGATTTTAAGCACTGTAATTCCCAAAGCGTTTCAAGGAAGAACTCCCATTCTTCACTATCCTCCGCCATACGATCCCAAATAATAGCTCCATCACTTGCAGCCCGTCTAGCCTGCCTGAAGTTCCCCTTAAATAGCTTTTGTGCCTTAGAAGTGCCAATTAAGACCGTGGGAATACCAACTGTATTAGACAGTGTTACAAAAAAATTCAGCATTTCTTCCTGATCATTTTTTGAATGCAGTAAGTGTTGTATTTCATCAATGACTAAAACACCAATGCCATACATACTCGCCAGTGAGGTCATGTGCAACAACATTGTCGATGTGACTCGATTCAAATAACCGTATTTTTCTAAATATCTCGTACCTAGTAAATCATCAATTGCCTTAAAGAAACTTTTACAAAGCGTTGACAAACTACCATCATATGGACAATCGATTTTAAGCCAAACAATTTGTGTACGATTGAAAGATTGTCCTTCATAAGTTTCATGCTTAATCACTTGCGGATACATGAGCAGCAAGCGTTCAATTGCCGTGGTTTTGCCTATACCAGAGATACCTATAATTGATAAACTATCTGCTGTAGAGCGAATATAATTTAAACGGTCCTTGATATGCTTATGTGCAAGCTCTTCCTCTTCACGTAATTCATGCAACACTCGAACACGCTCTAAAAATGTTATGTCTAATGGATTTCGTGCTAAATAACCTCGCCGAATCAGGGTGGATAACCGACGCTCAACCTCAAAGTGAATCGGCAACGGCTGTATAAAGTTCCTTACACGTTTTAATACGTGATAACGAATATTCGTTGCACTTAATTTATCTTGCTCGCTAATTCGGGGAGTCACCATAAATCTTTCTAGCACATCATCCTCACTAAAAATCGGTGGAAGGGCTTCGATGAAAGGATTATTGGTATATTCACTTAAAGGTTGTTCCTTATAGACGCCTTTCTTAAACTCCCCTTTTAAGACAACCATGTCATTTGTTTTTCCCAAATTCCTCATCTCGTTTCTTCTTTAGTTTTTGCATTAGGCGTGAGGGTGATTTCTTCGGTGGTGTCTCATCGACTTTCTCTTTTGTAGCGAAGTTGATTACTTCAGCTGATTCACTAACTTTATTAGGCGATAAATCAAATTTTTCAGATTCACGATTTAATTGTTTTTCAACATCCTTGTTGTCACGAATAGAAGCTATTTTGGCTTTCTTACTCGTTGGTTGGTTATAAGATTGTTTTTTGTTCCTCACAGCTTTTTTAATAATTTCTTCCATTGCTGCATCAGTATTTACGGTGTGTTGAATTTGATTTGTACGTTCTATTTCCTCTAGTTCATTCCGGAGTTGCTGTTGGAATACAATTTCTTCTAAGAAATCTTCTTTATATTGCTGACTTGGTTCTAACAAAACACACGTCTCAAAGTCCATTCCGTCATCGTGTGGAATATAGATTTTTTCAACGTGTCGGGGGTCATAAACAATTTCTACACTTCTATTTTTCAACTTCAAATACCAATCTTCTTCAATCGCTCTTTGAGAACCATATAAGAGATTTTTAAACTTGATGCCAGCCCTTGAAATTGTCGCCTTTCCTCGTGGTAGCACGTTCAAGCGAAGAATATTTCTATCAATTGTTCTTAGCCTTCCTTTGCGATTTTGAATGCCCCAATTCCATAAATTAATTGGCGTTGGTACTAATTCTTCAGCAACCATTTCTTTTTCAACAGGGTATTTTTCAATGACTTTTTGGTTGTGATGCAGCGCCATTGTGATAATAAGAGACGTAAATTCCTTTAAATTCAGCGTAGCATTTAAGCGATAATCCTGATCACCACGCTCTCGAAATTCCTTTTGAATTGCTCCAGGTGCCTTTTGCTTTACCTTTCCGTTAAACGTACGGAACTTTCTTTCAACAATCCCTTTCAAATCTCCACGGTAAGCCGTAGTATTCTCAATTTTAATATTAAGATTATTAATTAAGTTGTCTACCGAATAACCTTCAAACTCACCTCGGTCAGCAATAATTATTTCAGGCAAATGATGTGTTGGCCATTGCTCAGGAGTTATATCAATTCCATATTGCTTACAAAATTCTACTTTGTCTGCAACCATATTATCTAAAGCCATCATTGCACCAACCCATGATGGACCTTCTAGTCCAACGTAGAGACCTGTGATAATACGTGAATACACATCTAATACCGCATAAATAACTGGTCGTCCAATTACTTTATTTACATCAAGCGAACTAACTAAATAAATATCCGCAATAGTTGCATCAATCTGAAATCTAGTTCCAGGACCATTTGTTTCCAATTTAGAATTACTTAAAATCGGGCGATGCTTCAACTCATACTCTTTCGTACTTTTACGAAATTGAATATCTTTTTTCGGATCTTCAAGCTTTTTAAACCAATAGTAAAACTGATGATATGAGGGGGTTCGGGTAGCATCCCAAATACGGTATTTCAGCTCACCGTTTTCCTTATAGCGATTAGAATAGAAGTCACGTAGCATAAAATTATAAACATCTTTTAAAGAGTATTTATTCTTTTTCCTGTAGTACTTATTGATAACGTGTTCAATTTGGACCTTTACTTCTTCTGTAATGTTAATACCGATTTGATATTCATTATTTATATTTACTCTTCTAGGACGACCAACTTTTTCTTTCGTTAAAGCTTTCGTTTTACCTTTACCACCTGAATTAGAGTAGTCAGGTAACATGGCGTTTTTGGTCATGCCACGCTGCCAATATCGAGTTAGTAGCTTTTTAACCTTTGTCTTGCCTAAGTTGCTCTCTTGAACGATTTCACGAATCTTGCTTTCTCTTCCTTGCTTTTGGAGCAAATCTGGCATATTGGGGACACAGTATTTTTGTATATCTCCCCAATCTTCTTCACGCTTACGAATCTGCACCTCTGTTAAATCATCTTCGGAAATCACCTTTGCATAAGGATCACTAATCGCTAACAGTTCACCTTGCTTGATATCTGTGGTTAGACTAGAGTATAGCTCTTTGCGTGGCATAGCACTGTTGGTGTCAATATTAACTATATAGACATGCGGTTCTTCCATATCTATTACCCGAATTCTTTTTGAATCTGTTACATATTGAAATACCTGATTAATATAAATCATCCGTACTTCACCTTCTCCAATTTACTTTCATCAATATACTTAACATCAATTGGTTGCTCTAAATCAATTGGCTTGTACATATCTGTAACCATTATTTTTTTAGCTAGCAGATGATAAAACAACGTAACACCACTTCCAAAAGGCAAGTGTGTATCTGCATCAAACTCACTAGTAATTTCCCGGATACTTTGCGAATTATTCAATAGACGATTCATAAGAGACATTGATAAATCTTCTATATGTTGGTTAGCCATTTCTCGATATACATCATAGCTACGAATATCAAAGTAATCATGGATATAACTAATATTTCTAGCCATAGTCTTATCGATTTCTTCTTCTGTTACAATACCCCAACTAGTACCTTTACGCTCCCAGTATTCCCGTTCAATTTCGAATTTCTCTAACACACGCTCTTCTAGTAACTTATCTTTCATTTTGATAGTATGAGCGACTTCAAATACACCTTGACCCTTATCAACTGTTAATAAAAAGTCCGTTGTCATAACAATTGGATCGCCTGTTTTTGGATCAGTTGGGTGTTTAATTCCAAGCTCTTCCGCAATGACAATCGTCTCTTCTTGTGGTAATAAAGGAAATTGTTCACGAATATCTAAGACAACATCGGAAAATTCAGTCAAATAAAAGTAATTTCGTTCCAAATCCGATAAAAACTCATATTGTCTGCCGGCTTTTATACCTTTTAACCTCGTTGACCGACCTAATGAGGAAACATCTTGAATTTTTAGCCATGGTTGATAATCTGCCCCACTTCCAGTTCCTCTACCTTCTTTAATCCACTTATCGACTTTAGATGTTCTTTTTCTTTTCGCCACAAAAACACCCCTTTAGACAATCATATCCAAAGGGGTAAAACTTCGCAACTTTTTTATAAACATCGCGACTTTGTTTTAAACATCGCATCTTTTTTACAAACGTCGCGACTTTATTTTAAACTTACAAATCGTTTGGAGTCGATTTGTTTACTTATTCAACCGTTACTGACTTCGCCAAGTTACGTGGCTTATCGACGTCACAGTCGCGACCGAGTGCCGCGTAGTATGAGATCAATTGAAGTGGCAAGACAGACAAGAGCGGTGACAAGAGTGGCTCGACTGCTGGGATGACGAATGCATCCGTCGGCAATTCAAGACCTTCTGCTGCGATGACACACGCGTTTGCCCCACGTGCGACGACTTCCTTGACGTTCCCACGGTTGTTGAGGTGAACGTGTGGTTGTGTCACGAGCGCGATGACCGGTGTGTTGTCTTCGATCAAAGCGATCGGACCGTGCTTGAGCTCTCCACCCGCGTATCCTTCTGCTTGGATATACGAGATCTCTTTGAGTTTCAATGCACCTTCCATCCCGACGTATGCATCTTGTCCACGACCGATGAAGAACGCGTTACGTGACTCAGACAAGTATTCTGTCGCGATTTCTTGGAAACGATCCTTTTGAGACATGACCGATTCCATCGCACTTGAGATTTTACCGAGTTCCTTCATGAGATCGAAGTTGACGGCAACTCCTTTTGCTTGAGCAAGGTCAAACGCAAGGACAGCAAGAACAGCGATTTGAGCTGTATACGCTTTTGTTGAAGCAACGGCGATTTCTGGACCCGCGTGGAGCAATAATGTTGCGTTTGCTTCACGTGACAATGTTGATCCTGGAACGTTTGTGATCGTCAGTGCCGGGTGACCAAGTTTCTTCGCTTCGACGAGAACGGCACGGCTATCCGCTGTTTCGCCTGATTGTGAAAGGAAGAGGAAGAGCGGTTTCTCTGTCAATAATGGCATGTTGTATCCGAACTCAGAAGAGATGTGAACTTCTGTCGGGATGCCTGCGATTTGTTCGATCAACTGTTTTCCGATCAAACCAGCATGGTAGCTTGTTCCGCAACCGATGATGTAGACACGGTCACGACCAAGTACGAGATCACGGACCGATTGGTCGAGTGTGATGTCGCCTGCTTCGTTTTGATATTTTTGAACGATGTTCCGGATGACTGCTGGTTGCTCATCCATCTCTTTGAGCATGTAGTGCGCGTACGTTCCTTTTTCGATATCTGATGCATCGATTTCAGCCGTGTACGCTTCACGCTCTTGGACGTTCCCATCGAGATCTTGGATCGTGACGCTATCACGCGTCAAGATGATCATCTCGCCATCATGCAACTCGATAAATTGATCCGTTACTTGTAACATTGCCATTGCGTCTGATGCGACGACGTTGAACGTACCGTCACCGAGACCAACGAGAAGTGGTGATTTGTTTTTTGCGACGTATAAGACGTCTGGATTTTCAGCATCGATCAATGCGAGGGCATACGAACCGTGCAAGACACGGAGTGTTTGACGGAATGCTTCCGCGACGTCACCTGTCTCGTTGAAGTTCTTTTCAATCATCTGAACGATGACTTCTGTATCTGTGTCGCTGAGGAGATCGACATTCAATTCTGCTTTTAGCTGCTCATCATTTTCAATGACGCCGTTGTGCACGAGTGTGAAACGTGCTGACGCACTTTGGTGCGGGTGCGCGTTTGGTACGCTTGGGACACCGTGTGTTGCCCAGCGTGTGTGTCCGATTCCGACTGTGCCGTCTGCATCAGCAGGAACGACTTCGCGTAGCGCAGCAATCCGACCTACTTCTTTGTGGACTTGAACGCCGTCGTTGACGAACGCAAGACCTGCCGAGTCATAGCCGCGGTACTCGAGCTTCTCGAGACCTTTTAATAAAATTTCCTTCGTGTTGACCTGTCCGATCATACCTACGATTCCGCACATGTTACATCTCTCCATTTACAAGTATTTCCCTAAAGAGGAAACGGCTCTTGTTGAGAGGATCCCGATCGGTCTGTTTGTCCGTCCAATCACTTGAACGATTTCAGAACGATTTACGGTATGGATCTGGTACCGGGAGGCATCCGCCGAATGATTCGATAAACCTCCACCTCGTCAGCTTTCATCCTACGAAGAAAGCCCTGGCGCTTCTTGTTTCCGTCTGACCCCGTTTCTGTCCGACTTCACCATCATACGAACTTTAATCTGAAAAAGCAAGAAAGGTAACGTATTTGTAACTATTCCCGATATTTTTCTATTCAATACGCATAATCCCTATTTTTTGTAAAAATATCAATCTATTTTTCTAAAATAATTGTAAAAAAAGAAGCAGAGCAATCGCTCTGCTTTGGGTTGCTTAGTTTTCTTGTAACGCGTAGTTCTCACGAACGACGTTCGCGATCCGCTCGACGTACGCATCACACGCTTCTTGTGTCGGAGCTTCCGCCATGACACGAACGAGTGGTTCTGTTCCTGACGCACGGACGAGAATCCGTCCGTTGCCCGCCATCTCCGCTTCGACTTCTGCAATGATCGCTTGCACGGCAGGGCCGCTCATTGCGCCATTTTTGTCTGAGACACGGATGTTAACGAGACGTTGTGGGAAGATTGGCATCTCAGCTGCGAGTTCCGAT
The DNA here is from genome assembly GCF_018619035.1 of Exiguobacterium sp. s168. Classification (NCBI taxonomy): domain Bacteria; kingdom Bacillati; phylum Bacillota; class Bacilli; order Caryophanales; genus Exiguobacterium; species Exiguobacterium sp. s168. The sequence continues at coordinate 14,034 of NZ_JACSNE010000037.1, forward strand.
AACTTCTTCCCTGTCGCTTTCATGATTTGCAACAACTGGACGCCTGATAACATACCGTCCCCTGTCGTTGAGTAGTCCATGAAGATGATGTGTCCCGACTGTTCGCCACCGAGTGTATAGTCGTTCTTACGCATCTCTTCAACGACGTAACGGTCACCGACCGCTGTCTGAAGCGCCGTCATCCCGTTTTCTTCGACGGTTTTATGGAAACCGAGGTTACTCATGACCGTCGCGACGATCGTGTTGTCTTTCAAACGACCGAGTTCGTTCAAGTATTTCCCGCAGATGAACATGATTTTATCGCCATCCACGATATCGCCGTTCTCATCGACTGCGATCAAGCGGTCGCCGTCTCCATCAAACGATAAACCAACGTCCGCGCCTTTTTCCTTAACGAAGGCAGCAAGATGTTCAGGGTGTGTCGAACCGACACCATCATTGATGTTGAGTCCGTTCGGAGTTGTACCTATTGTCGATACTTCCGCTTCCAAGTCACCGAATAGACGTGGTGCGAGGCTTGACGTCGCCCCGTGTGCGCCGTCGATCGCAACATGGATGCCTGAGAAATCTTCATCCGATGTCTGACGAAGCATGTGGAGATATTTCTGAGCCCCTTCATAGTAATCATGAACGAAGCCGAGTTCTTTTCCGGCTGGGCGTGGTAATGTGTCTTCTGCTTCATCGAGTAATGCTTCGATTTCAAGTTCTGTTGCATCATCGAGCTTAAAGCCGTCTGAACCGAAGAACTTGATCCCGTTATCTTCCACTGGATTGTGCGATGCAGAGATCATGACTCCAGCTGTCGCATCCATCGTTTTTGTCAGGTATGCGACACCAGGTGTCGAGATGACACCAAGACGCATGACTTCTGCACCGATTGATAACAGACCCGCGATGAGTGCATTCTCAAGCATTTGACCAGATACACGTGTATCGCGTCCAATCAAGACTTTTGGTCGTGTGCTTTCGTGTTTCGTCAACACGTAACCACCTGTTCGACCGAGGCGATACGCAAGTTCCGGTGTCAATTCTACGTTTGCGACGCCGCGTACGCCGTCAGTTCCAAAATACTTACCCATGTGTTATTTCCTCATTTCACTAATTTGTTTTAATTGGTCGGAATCGATGTCCGGGGAATCGCTTTTAATGTGACATCCATATTATCCGGACGCAGGACATCAAAGGCTTTTGATGTCTGATACGAGATCGGCAATCCATGCGTTCCTTCTTTTAATCCTGTCACGTCGATGACCGCTTTGATATCCGTCGCATCAATCGATGCTAAATCAGATTCTTTCCCGCGGACGACGACATCAATCGTTTGATTGTAATCAATCGTATACTTTGATTCATCGAATCCATTCAACGTGACCGTCACACCCGGAATCGTTTTCTCCGCTCGATCCTCGACAGTTTCTGTCGTCGAATTGGCATTTTCTTTTTCGACGACGATATTGACAGTGACCTGTGTCGGATCCATCGCTGTCGCGTTTTCCGGTTCAACGAGTTTGACGGTTTTTTCCGTCGTCTTCGTCAATCCTTTGAGCGAGACCGCTTCCGTATCAACAGAACCGATACGCTCTAGTTCTTCTTTTGTTCCATATAGACGAGCTTCCGTCGTGACGGGAACGATCTTGACGACAGTATATCCTTTTTTAACGTTGTCTTTTGTCTTCACATTAATCGGTACCGTCTTACTTTCCTTATAGATCGGTACTGTGATTTCTAATTGTTCCGGTTGATAAGATGCACTGATCGTATTCCCGTTCGTGTCAGTCGCTTTAGCATTGAACGTCTCTTTGAACGTCTCTGCCCGACCGGTCACATCGATCGGTACTTGGATTGCTGAAATCGCCTGTAACTTCTCTGCGCCTCCCGTGACTTCAACAGTTTGTTGGTTCGGTTGCGCTTCCCCAGCAACATATCCTTCAGCAATTTTGTTTTTATTCAGTAAGGCGACTTGTACCGGTACTTCCTTTGTAATCTTCTTATCGAGGAAAACTTCGATCGTCTCCTGTTTTGGTGTCACCTCGACATCTTTTCCGAAGCCAGTTGCTGTGACACGGACACGATGATAGCCAGGGTCGAGTCCTTTCAAATCAATCGATAATCCAAAATCTTGGACGAGCCGGAGCATCGTCAAGCTACTCGACGGACCTTTGACGGTCACTTCCATACTATCTGGAATATTATAGGCGACCCACTGCGATTCATCATACTGGACCGTGACCGGCACGTCAAATTTCGTCGAACCTTGTCCTGCGATCGGTAATAGACTAGCAGCATCACTTTTTCCCGTCGTATTCGAACCTGCGACCATCAAATACAACATGACGGCTAAGGCGACGGCAACGATGCGTAAAAACCAGCGTTCATTGAACCACTTTTCGAACATTATTTTTTCGCCCCCATCCAGTTCAAGAAGGAAGTATTCGTCGGTTCGGCCTTGACGATCGACTCAAGTAACTTTGTCCGTAATGATTCTTCGTCGAGTTCCCGGTACAGACGTCCATTGATAGCGAGTGAGACACCACCCGTTTCTTCCGAGACGACGAGCGTGACGCTATCCGTCACCTCACTGACACCGATGGCAGCACGGTGACGTGTTCCAAGCTCTTTTGAGATATGTGCACTCTCAGACAGCGGTAAGTAACAAGCGGCTGCTGCTAACTTGCCTTGCTGGACGATGACGGCACCATCATGTAAGGGTGTATTCGGAATGAACAAGTTGATCAGCAACTGACTCGTGATTTGTGAACCGAGCGGAATGCCCGTCTCCACGTATTCACTTAGTCCTGTCTCGCGTTCAATCGTCACGAGTGCTCCGATACGACGTTTTGACATGTACTGGGCAGACGATACGAGTGCATCGACGATTCGAACTTGTTCATCTTCATCACTGATGGCACTACGTGAGAAGAATTTACTCGTTCGTCCTAAGTGTTCCAGTCCACGCCTTAGTTCGGGTTGGAAGATGATGATAATCCCCAGTAACCCGTAGGTGATGATTTGATTCAATAAGAATTGCAATGTTTTGAGTCCAAAAAAGCCACTCAAGAACCAACTGATCAAAATGACCGAGATCCCTTTAATGAGCTGGACTGCTTTTGTTCCTTTGACAATGATCATGAGACGGTAAATGACGAAAGTCACGACCGCAATATCAATCACGTCATTAATATAATCGTACCAATGTACGTTTTCTCCCAGTTTCAACAATTGAAATTGAAGTGGTTGCCAGCTGAAGTAATTCACCAACCGTGCCCCCTAACTCATCTGATTTAAACAGTTTCCATTATAGCACAAAGGGACGAGTTCGACTCGTCCCAGCTGATTATTGAAATAGACGCTTGATTCCGTACCAAACGCGTTCGAATAATTGATCAATTTCCTTGATTTCTCCGGTCACGCTACCAGCACTCGCCGTGTAAGCTTTCCCGTCAACGGTCATGACATCGCCATTGACTTTCCCTTCGATTCGGACGTTCCCACCTTCGACATATAGATCTTGATCGACCGTGACGCCTTTCGGGACGACGACCTCGCCATTTTGAGCGACGATACCTGGTGCATTCGTATAGGATAAGTCATGTTCTTCTTGTGCCATATAACCACCTAGGCTACCGACCGACAAGAGTAAGAAAACAGCCGCTGCCGCGAGCAATGGGTACTGCTTCATCTTACCTCCAAAACGAGACGGTTGCGGTTGGTGTAGCAAAGCAGCGCTTGGCGTCTCCACCTGTTCAGGCAATTGTGCCAGCACGCGGGATGTAAAATCTGCCGATAATTTAGGCGCTGGAAGTTGACGCAGTCGAGCATCAAGGAGCCGATACTCTTCGAACTCGTCCATCGCGTCTACTTCTCGTAACTCTGCTTCTAATCGCTCGAATTCCTCAGGTGGTTGGTTTTGGTCTAAATAATCCTGGATCCGTTCATGTACATGCTCTCGTGACATGGTGAGTTCCTCCTTCTCATCGTTTAGCAAAATGCTTCTTCAGCGCTTCTCGTCCACGATGAATTCTAGTTTTGACAGTAGCGACAGGTAATTCGATCATTTCACTGATTTCCTTTAGCGAAAGATCTTCTACATATTTCAGGACGAGTGGGACACGGTATTTTTCTGGTAAAGCTGCAATCGCGTCCCCAACTTCGTTTCGTTGCTCGTTATCGACCACTTGGTCCTCCGGCAAGGTGTCCTTGCTCTCGAGTTGTGAATACAATGTCAGTCCTTCAGTACCTGACATCTCAGCATCAAGAGAATAGTCAGGTTTCTTTTTCCGTAATCGGTCAATCGATACGTTCGTGACGATTCGGTACAACCAAGTCCGGAACTTCCATTGTGCATTATACGAATCAATCTTCGTAAATACACGGATGAAGGCTTCCTGTGTCGCATCCTCCGCTTCCATTCGATCGCGCAAGACGCGGAAAGCCACAAGAAAGGCACCTTCCTTATATAGATCAACAAGTGCCGCGAATGCATCACGGTCTCCCTGCTTCACTCGCTCAATTAAGCGTAGTGTCGTTTCTTCCACTTTGAATACCCCCCGCTCTATGCGGTCAATCTCTTATACGAAGTCGACCGATAAATGTTTCATCTCCTTTTAAATTGTAACAAAAAAAACTTGAACCCCGATGAAAAGAGTTCAAGTTCTATCCATTATTTTACTAAGCGATGTGTTTCCATTGCCAAAAGTAGATCTCCGATCAGTTCATTCGCAAGTTCTGCTGTTCCGTTTCCTTCTTCAAGCAACGGATTCACTTCAACGAATTCAGCTGCAATGAAATCTTCTGCCGTTGCGCAATGCTTGAGCACTGTCTTCGCATCGTCTAAGAAAATACCGTCAGCGACACGTGTTCCTGTACCGACGACGAGTGATGGATCGAGACCATCCATATCAAAGCTAAGATAGAACGCATCCGTCGTTTCCTTCAAATAGGCAATCGCTTCTTCCATGATCGCGTCCATTCCCCGAGTTCGGATTGCTTCCATATCATAGACACGAATACCAAGACGATCAATCAGCTCTTGTTCTCCTGGATCAACGTCACGTAATCCGATGAAGACGAGATGTTCCGGTTGCAACTTGATATCGGTTCCTCCGACTTCGGTTAAACGCTGATGTCCTTCCCCAAGGGCTACAGCGAGCGGCATACCGTGGATGTTACCAGACGGTGATGTTTCCGGTGTATTCAAATCACCGTGTGCATCGAACCAGATGACTCCAAGACGTGGTACAGTCTGACGTAACCCTGCAATCGTTCCGATCGCCATGCTGTGATCACCACCGACTAATAACGGAAAACGTTGCTCCGATAACGCATCATGTACAATTAGATGCAAGTCATTCGTCGTATGGACGACGCCTTCAAGACGTTTCAGCTTCGGATCTTCTTCTCGGACCGCATCCTCGGATAAAACAGCCGCTTCCCCGTAGCGTACTGCTTCTTGTCCCCGTGCTTCGAGTGTCGCGAGTAGACCCGCTTTTTCGACAGCAGCAGGTCCGTGTTCAGTGCCTGGCTTTCCTTGTCCATAACGGTACGGTACGCTGATATACGCGATGTTCATACGATATTCCCCCTATGTCATAGTCACTTCTACATATATTGTAAGCGGTAACAAACAAGTGGTTCAACTCAACAAAAAAACGCATGAATATACAAAAAAACACCGTGAAGGGAATCACGGTGTTCTTGCGTACGTACTCTGGTTATGCTTGGCATTTCATATAAAAAAAACTTAAGACGAACGAAACTCGCTTAAGATCTTTAAATAAAATTGGTGGAGCCTAGCGGGATCGAACCGCTGACCTCCTGCGTGCAAGGCAGGCGCTCTCCCAGCTGAGCTAAGGCCCCGAAAGAAAAAGCGGAAGACGGGATTCGAACCCGCGACCCCGACCTTGGCAAGGTCGTATTCTACCACTGAACTACTTCCGCAAGAAATGAGCCATGCAGGATTCGAACCTGCGACCCTCTGATTAAAAGTCAGATGCTCTACCAACTGAGCTAATGGCTCGACATGGTGGGGGGGGGCGGATTCGAACCGCCGAACCCGAGGGAGCGGATTTACAGTCCGCCGCGTTTAGCCACTTCGCTACCCCCCCAGTTTGTCTAGGAAATTTATACGATTGAGAAAAAACAGTGCCGGCAACAGGAGTCGAACCCGCGACCTACTGATTACAAGTCAGTTGCTCTACCAGCTGAGCTACACCGGCACAAAAAGTATAATGGTGACCCGTACGGGATTCGAACCCGTGTTACCGCCGTGAAAGGGCGGTGTCTTAACCGCTTGACCAACGGGCCATTGGCTCCGCAAGTAGGATTTGAACCTACGACCTACCGGTTAACAGCCGGTTGCTCTACCACTGAGCTATTGCGGAATAAATTAAATGCCTGGCAACGTCCTATCCTCACAGGGGGAAGCCCCCAACTACTTTCGGCGTTCAAGTGCTTAACTTCCGTGTTCGGCATGGGAACGG